>JAGADS010000038.1 GCA_017613485.1 Treponema sp. | reverse complement strand
TCCTTATCGGGTGCATATTCTTGAGGAACAAATTTTATTATCTCACGTATTGTCTGCTTACATCGTTCAATTGGACTGCTCCGTAAAAGCCTGATCTTTCTGTTGATTGAAGCACCAATGTCATTTGCCATTTTTATTCCGTTTGGATTCAGAAGAAGCTTGGAATAATCACCGTCCGGCGGGTCTGTGTAGCGCTCACAATGACGCATAAAAAGGACTGCGCTCTTATCATCTGGGAGCTCAGAGGCGGCTTTTGTCATCCATTCGTTAGGTCTAAGTAACTGCATGTTTTGATTCTAGCAGAAATAAATTATTTATTCTACATCACATATAAAAAATTGTGACATTGTAACAGCTGAGAAGGAGTTCATCAAGTATAGCAGTCCATGTTGAGAAAATAATTTGATTTTGTGATATAATTTAAGTCTGTAACATTACAAGGAGATGTCAAATGAAAAGAACACTGATTATTACTCTGGCCCTTATGCTTTGTTCAACTTTGGTGCTTGCCGGCGGATCAAAGGAAAAGTACAGTGTGGCAACGGCAAAAGAATTTGTTGACGTTGATGCTGGAGTCTTTACTATCGGTTGCGAAGATGAGTTTGAAAACGAGCACGAGGTCGTTGTTTCAGAATTCTTTATCTGTACGCACGAAGTCACCCAGGAGGAATTCCAGAGCCTTATGGGATACAACCCGAGCAAGAACAAGGGTAAGAATAAACCCGTAAATAATGTGACATGGTATGAGGCAGTCGATTACTGCAACAAAAGAAGCATCGCCGAAGGTTACACACCATGCTACAATGCTGACTATGAATATGATTTTTGCGCTGACGGTTACCGTCTTCCCACAGAAAGCGAATGGGAAATAGCTGCCAAGGGTGGTCAAAAGTCTCAGGGGTTCATCTACAGCGGGGATGATTCAATTGATGATGTTGCATGGCACGGACAGAACAGCGGCCACAAAACCCATGACGTTAGGACAAAGGCTCCCAATGAACTAGGCATTTACGACATGACAGGAAATGTTGCCGAATGGTGCTTTGACTGGTATGGTGTATACCCCACGGAAAGGGAAGGAATCGATCCCTCAGGGCCTGCTTTCGGAACAGAGCGAATTGTCCGCGGTGGAAGCTGTTATTTTATCGACGAGAACTGTTCAGTCACCGCACGAAACTCCAGGACACCTGAGACCAAGGAATCCTACATAGGTTTCCGTATTGTACGCTCAGGTCCACGAGGATAGACAAGGGAAACATTTGTGGTAGGGGTAGAAAGGAGAAAAACCTTCTCTATTTTTTTCACACGGATTCGAAATTGCTGACGCAATTTCATTTGGAAACAGAATTATCATGTTTCATCCAAAAAACACCTCCCCTCCCCAAAAAAAATCCCATTCTTCATCCAGATCTATCGGAGCCACAAAGCCGTTCTTACATTGCATATTTCCGACATTCAGTATAAACTTAAAATGAATATTAAATACCAGGGAGAATATTTATGAAGAAGCTGTTTACATTTATTTTTGTTTTTTTGTTCTCGGCAGTGACTGTTTTTGCGCAGACTTATTCAATTCCAAAAGTTCAGCTTGGCTTACAGAAGAATGAAAATGTTCCTTCGATTTTGGACGGACAGGTTATCTATGCTCAGGAGAATTCCAAGAAGGCAGTGAAGTCCTCCTATGACATTCCAGAGGAGCTTTCCAATGGTGTCGTAATCATCAAGTACAACACAGAGTATTATTATCTTGGTCAGAAAAGAACCGCCACATATCAGATGGTTTATTCAAACGTAAAGCCGGATAAAAAATTCACTAAGGCAACAGACAAGAAACCCATTGATGTAAATGAAGGGGACATTCTTGGTGTGGCAACTGATAACGTAACGGTTGTCATACGCTGCCTAGACATAGACGAGCATCTTTCCCTCATCTCAAAATCACTTCCTCTTCAGTCCGGTGCATACTGGTACTTTGGTCTTGAATCCTTTATGCCAAATGTGATGAAATACCTTCTCTTCCAGCCTCTTGAATCAAAGAAAACTGAGATACAGATTGAAAAAGGAAAAACACAATCACTTGAATCAATGGTTTCCAGTGGTGACCCAAAAACAGTTGTCTCCTATCCTGCAATGCCTGTCAAAATCAAGACAACAATGAAATCTCTTCCTGGAGAAAGGCACAAGGCAGAGACTTTTGCAGAGCAGATGATTTTCCAGCAGGACCTTCCCGACATGACGCTTGAGGCAACCGCCTTATTCGACGGTGTGACCATGCATTTCATTTTCCCGGAGAACTTTGACGCGTATTTCAAGAATGAATATAAAATCGGTGATGACATCTGGCTTTACGGATATATCCTTTATTCATACAAGGGAGAAATATTTTTATATGGCCGCGATTTTTCACTCAATGATCCTGATGAAAACGTAAACAAAATACAGAACAACATCATCATGCTCAACAGGCAGATAAGGAATCAGAACAATCAAAAACTTAAGGCACAGGGAGTTGATCTTGAGGCAGGAGATTATGTTGACATGACCCAGAAGATTCCGTCTGGCGGATATGCAACATACGAACGTTTCTTTGTTGTGGATGAGGACACAGGAATTGCGCGTGAAAATTTTTCAAACATAGAGGTTCATTACTATGATAAAAAAGGTCTGCTGGTTGCAAGAATGCTCTACTATGATGACTCGAAGATGGTTAGAAATACCACGACATATAAATACGATAAAAAAGACCGTGTGATAGAAGTATGTCGCTATGACTCAAAAATGTATCAGGACAACGGATGGAAAGTTGATCCAAAACAAAGCAGGATCTTCAACAAGGATGTAACCGTTTACAAAGATACAAAAAATGGAACAGAGGCTGTGACAACTAAATACAGATACAGCTATTTCCCAAGAGTTGAGCATCCTGACGGAATGACAATTAAAAAATTCAATTCAAAGGGAGTTCTTACCAGAATAGAAAATATAAGCGAAGAAAGTCCTGACAGCATCGACATTACCGAATATGATGACTTTGGAAACATAACCTACGTCAAGTATACTGTTGAAAAACCGACAGAAACTTCCTATGAATATGTTTACGACGGAGACAAAATCATCCAGGGAACTGCAAATGACCTTATGAAAGGAGAAGTCACAAAATGGACTTGCGAATACGATGAGAACGGCCGGCTTATAAAAGAAGTCTATCCGAAATACCTTTATGAATACCGCTACAACAAGGACGGCAAGCTGATTGAATCCAAGAGCACCAACACAGAAACCGGAGTTGTATGGCAAAAGGACACATACCGCTACGACAAGAAGACAGGCATAATGCTTCTTCATATTGAAGAGAGCAAATATCCCTCCTGGTCCATGACAAGGTTCTGGTACACCGAGCTGAAGAAAGACGGCTGGGAAAAGGAAATAGATCCATGGAAGCTGTTAGAGGAACTTCCTGAATAAAATAATTTGAAATATGTTCCGCATTGCAATTTGTGAAGATGAAAAGAATATCCTCGATTTTGAGTGTTCTCTTGTAAGCTCATGGGCAAAGGAACGTGATTTATCGAATTGTACTGTGCTTGATTCTTACGTTTCGGCGGAACAGTTTCTTTTTGAGATTGAAGACAAGGCTCCCTACGACGTTTTGATTTTTGACATACAGATGAAAAATATGAACGGCATGGAGCTTGCAAAAAAACTTCGGGCAAACGGCTGTGACTCTGTAATCATATTTGTAACCGGAGTCCCTGATTATGCAATCGAAGGATATGAGGTCGGTGCCGTAAGATATATTTTAAAACCCGTAAAGCAGGAGGTGCTGTTTAATCTTCTTGATGCGGCATTTGAAGAACGGAAGAAAAAAACGGAAGATTACTTTGTTCTTGGTCAGGGGGCGGATCTTGAGCGCATAGCGTTTAACAGGATTCTTTACATCGAAGCCCGAGGTCATTACGTTTACATGAAAGGCATGGATTTTGAGCGTGAATGGAAATCTTCTTTTTCTGATGCAAGCGTGGCATTCGACGGAAAAAACTTTTTCTGCCTGCGTCGTGGCCTGCTTGTAAATCTTTGCCATGTATCAAGGATTACCCGTACCGACTGCATTCTTGACAATGAGGAAAGTCTTCCTGTTGCACGCGGAGTCTACAAGGATCTTAACGATGCATTCATAAAGTTTTTCAGGGGAGAGTCATGCTGAAACTGATCCTTCTTTGCTGCATCCTCTGCATCATCATCTCAGTATCTGTAACTCTCATGATTCTCAAGAAAAAATATGACATGCGGCTCTCTGATTTTCAGGACAGCGTACTCAAGAAACAGCGTGATGAAGTCCAGAACATCTACCAGACAATGAGGGCATGGCGGCACGACTACCACAATCACATTCAGTCAATCAAGGCAATGCTTTCCATGGGCAAAAGTGAGGAGCTTGACTCTTATCTGGACAATCTGGAAAAGGACCTGGACAGCATAGACATCGCAATCCGCACAGGCAATGTCGGACTGGATGCAATCTTGAGCAGCAAAGTTTCTATTGCAAGAAAAAACAGCATCGAGGTAAACTGCACGGCAAAGGTACCCGGAGAACTGAAGATTACAGACGTTCATCTCTGTGCCATTGTGGGAAACCTTATGGACAACGCAATCGAAGCATGTGAGAAAATTCCTATTGAATCAAATACAACAGATACTCTCTCACGTTTTATCCGCATATACATCGGTCTGTTCAAGAATCAGCTTTACATTTCAATCACTAATTCCACAAACAGGAAAAAAAGACTTAGGGTTACCGAGCTTGTTACATCAAAAATCGGAGAGCATGGTTTTGGATTACGACGCATAGACAAGCTCGTTGACAAATACGACGGTTACGTGAACCGCAAGAATGAGCCGGGTGTTTTCGCCACAGAAATCATGATTCCCCTGTAACCAGCATGGCCATGTCATTATCTGGCTTGACCAGATAATCTTGATTTTGCATTCCAGATTGCAGGAGCTAATTACAACATTTCATGTACGTTTTTTTACATTTCGTGCATGTTTTGTCCGCCTGTATATTTCTTATGATATATTCTACCCAGAATAAAATTAAGGGGGTTCTATAAGGTTATGAAAAACGCAGGAAAAACTAAACGCAACAATATTTTTCAAAACGCGTTTATTGTCTACAAAGCTATGTTCAAGCGCTATCCCACGGCCATCCCGCTAGTGATTGTTTACATAATCATCTCGGTGGCACTGCCTTTTATCAATACGCTCATTCCGGCAATGGCAATCAAAGGCATTACAAGCAGAAGCATAAAAATCTTTATTGAGTACATTGGACTTGCTGTCGGGATAATGTGTGTGTTCTCTGGAATCAAGATGTTCTGTGAGAAAAAAATGCAGATGAAGCATACCTACAACAGAATCAGTGTCTTCATGATGAATTTCATTAAAAAGGCAATCAACACGGATTACCTGAATATTGAGCCCCAGCCAAAGCAGAAGATCATGGGAAAGGGTGTTCAGGCGGTCAGC
>JAGADS010000037.1 GCA_017613485.1 Treponema sp. | reverse complement strand
AGAAGGCCTTGAAAATACAGCCTGTAAAATCATGGCTTCAACTTTAATGAGTTCCTGTGTTTTATTCAAGTATGTTAAGTGTCACACGGATTCTTGAATTGTCACACGGATTCGAAAAATCTACGATTTTTCTGAGGCTTGTTTTTTATTGGTCCCTCTTATCGTAAATAATTAAAAAAACTGCTGAATAAAGATAGTATGACTTGAATAAAAAAAGCTACAATCATTTAAAGAGATTGCGTAGCAATCTCGAATCCGTGTGACACCCCCTACTCCCACTATTCACTTTCAGTCAAAAAGTATATAATACCGCTATGAAACTTGAAGCTTTATTTACATCAAAGGATAATTCTCTTTTTACTGTTGAAGGTGAAAGCGTTTCCCTTAATGCAGAAAATAAAATCACGGCACAGGAAAATTCAATAACTTTACCACAAGCAAATGACAGTCCACTTTTTATCTATGTGCCATGGACACTCGTGGGACTTGATGAGGAATCCTACAACGAGGCATTTCTTGCAAACCTGCGTGACAGTCTTAAGCTTATGGAAGAGAAAAAACAGTTTGCAATTATTGTGCCTGCCGCGGATTCAGCTGCAGACAGTCCAGATAAAAAAGAGGCATTTACCGCAAGCATGAAGCACTGTGCACGCCGCATAAAGGACTGTGTCTCCGTAATCGGCTTTGCAATTCCACTGGAGGCAGACTCAGAATATTTCTGTGACGAGCTTTCTCAAAAACACTCACATTATGTTTTCTTCAGCAGGGATGAGAATGTCCTTTCAAACAAATCTATAGTCCGGTACTGATATGGATTCGATTCAAAAGCTTTATTCCGACATAGAAAAAATAAAAAAGCATAACCGCGCAAACTCAGCAAGCTGCAACGGACAGGAAGTTTGCTCACAGGTTGCAGACTTGTTTACGAGAACCAACCGCCATCTAGAATGTCTTTCCCGTTCCTTCGCAGAATACTGGCTTAACACATACATCCTTAATTCAGAAGATATCAATGAGGAGCCTACACAGGAACATGTTGCAAAACTGGCGGCTTTTCAGTCATTGCTGGAAGGAAGCACGGACTTTACCGAATGCCTTACACAGGAAGACTGGAACGAACTCTGCTCACTCACGAACATGGAGGCAGAAGACCTTCCCATAGAAACGCTCAACGACATGATGATGATTTTTGTTGACAGGCAGGCTCTTTAATGAGCTTTATTCCATCTGATTATTATGCATCATGCACTCAATGTCCCAGAAGCTGTGGAATTAACCGATTGCTCGGAGAAAAGGGATTTTGCAGGGAGACTTCTGATTTACGCATTGCTCTTGCAGGCCTTCATTTTGGCGAGGAACCCCTGATTACAGTCCACGGTGGAAGCGGAACTATTTTCTTTACAGGCTGTACATTGCGATGCTCATTCTGCCAGAACTATCAGATAAGCCAGCATGGCATGGGATCTAAGGTCAGTATGGCGAATTTTGTAAGAATGTGCCTTTTACTTCAGAAGCACGGTGCGGAGAACATCAACCTTGTAACAGGGAGTCACCACATTCCGCTTATTGCACAATATCTTAAGGTTGCAAAAAAATGTGGCCTTACGATCCCTGTCGCATGGAATTCAAGTGCATACGAGTCTACAGAGATGCTGAGCCTTCTGGACGGCCTTGTTGACATCTGGCTTCCCGACTTTAAGACATTGAACAGTGAACTGAGCAAAAAACTTTTTGGTGCAGAGGATTATCCAGAGGTTGCAAAAAGAGCAGTTGAATGGATGATTGAGCATTCACCCCTTAAAATACGAGAGCTTAAAATCGACGGCAAGGATTACGAGAAAATTGAATCTGGGGTGATAATAAGGCATTTGTTTTTACCCGGACGCTTTGAGGACACTGTAGCTGCACTTGACTGGCTCAAGGAGCACGCGGACACAAAGGCATGCATCTCCCTTATGTCACAGTATACCCCGGTTCCTTTTACCGGAAGCAAAGAAGATCTTGAAACAAGGAACAGATCACTTTCTTCAATTGAAAACAGGCTTGTAACAAAAGAAGAGGATGCAGATCTTCAGGACATAATCGAGGCTTATGATTTTGACTGGCTGTTCTATCAGGAATTGAGCGACGACACAGACTGGCTCCCCGACTTTAACCTCTGCCAGCCGTTCTCAAACAAGCTTGCACTGCCCCTATGGCACTGGAGGGAAGGATTTATCCAAAACCTAACTGAAGGTAATTGAATATAAATGACAGAGAGGGTATAATAAAAAACATGGCATCAAAAAAAGATAAATCAGGCAAAAACGGAAACAAAAAAAAGCCTCGCATCGGACTGGGATTTGCACTTTGGCTTCTGGCTGCAATAGTAATACTGATTGTATTCCTTGTGAACCAGAAAAAAATCGCCTCTAACTTAAAGTCAACAGGCTTCTTTGACCGCGTTGTGGGGAAAACACCTGCCTTTGTAGAAAAAGCGGAAGTTCCTGAGAATACAGACGAAAAAAATGATGTTGAGCCATTCTCATCTTCAACAGTAATAGACTTGACCTCCACAAACAAAGAGGACACCTCATCCGGCATAATCTCACAGAACAATGCCGCCACACAGAATTACGAGAATTCACTTAAAGAGGAAAACAAGCCCCATACACAGGATCAGAATCAGACAGTTCAGCAGACAGGGAATCAGGAAGAGACACAGGCCTCCCAGCAGGCAACAAGTCAGACCACAGAGCAGACAGGCAGCACTTCAAATTCAACGATGAAGCTCAAGCTTTATTTCATGATGATAAACAGCGACGGTTCATTGAGCAGAAAGGAAATAGTACGCGAGATGAAAAAATCTGACAGCCCGCTCACCGACGCAATAAAGGCAATAATCGACGGACCCCTGCCGGATGAAGGAAACTGCAGGACATTGGTTTCGTCAGGATGCAGGCTTCTGGGTGCCTCTGTAAGCAACAGTGTCGCAACATTGAATTTCAGCGAGGAGTTTGAGTTCAATCAATATGGAATTGAGGGAGTCTTGGGTCAGCTGCAGCAGATTGTCTACACCGCCACAGCATTCCCGACTGTAGAAAGCGTTCAGTTCTTGATTGAGGGAGAACACCGTGAGTTCCTTGCAAGCGAGGGAGTTTCCATCGGTGTTCCGCTGAGCCGCTCTAATTTCTAGTTTTTAGATTTTCAGGATTGAATCGAAATACGCTTTGTTTTTCTGATACACGTCATCAAAGACCGTCAGAATAATCACGGCATAACCGTCTTTTGTTTTCTTTGCAATCTTGAAGTCACGAGTTACGCTGCCTGTATCCGGTTCATAAAATACGTTCATTATCGAAAGAGTGTCCTTGCTGCGTTCAACTTTCTTATGCTGCCACAGGGCATAGCTTCCGTCTGAGCCACTGCACCACATACGCTGCAAATAATCCCACATATAATCCTGTGTCATCTGACTGTTATTTCCAATTGAAGCAACCATAAGCATTGCATAGTCACCAAGAGCCCACATTGCATCAGATTTCTGGGTCCACTGGGAATCAATATTGATGTTGAGTCCAAGGGCATCTATCTTCTGTTTTTTTGCCTTTTTGTCATTCTTGAATTTACGTGTCTTGTCCTTTGGAAGACCGTCTATCCTCTTGTACTGTGTAAAGCTTTTATCAGCAGAAGAAGCAAGGGTTCCGACTGTCTGCAGCTGAAGAAGATATTTTCCGTCACCTGCCTTAATCGCCTCAATGTTAAAAATCGGAACAAGTGGATTGAATACAATCGTCACGTTGCCGCCAAACTGAGCATAATCCTGCTTGCTTGAAATCACCGTACCGTCCGTAAGGATTGCCTTTGCCGCCCTGGAAGAAAGCTCATAGAACAAATCGTGCAGATAGTTTACGATCTCCACATCATCCTGAGTGCTTGCACCAACTATGTTCTCGCCTGTAAGCTCAAGATAATTGGCATCGGGGTTCACGCTGAAATATACTGTTATGTCCTTTTCTGAAAGAGATTCCTTTTTATTTGCCGGTGCATAATAGCGGACCGCATAGGTGCTGTCATTGTAGAACAAGAATCCTACGATTGAATCGCGGGTAAAAGTCTTGTCCTGATAATAAACATATTCACCTGAACTGTCGGGTATATACTGAACCATTCCCGGGACTGACGAGAAAGCAAGTCCACACAAAGAAAGCATAAGAGCAAAAAGCAATCCAGTTTTTTTCAATGAAATCATTTTATCCTCCAGATGAGTTTCCGTATTATATAAGTAAAACCTCCGCCACCCCATTTTGTTACAGGCGGCAGACATTTTACTCACGGTTCAACTCTTCAATTGCAGAACGAACCATGGCGGCTACCTTGGAAGAGGCCTCATCAAGCGGAATCATCTCCGGCTCAGCGGCATTCCTGAGCTTTACCTCTACATTCGGAAGATTCTTTTCTCCAACGGTAATGCGGATCGGGAAACCGATTAAATCCATGTCGTTGAATTTTACGCCCGGGCGTTCATCACGGTCATCAAGAAGAACCTCAATTCCTAAAGCCTTAAGCTCATTGTACAGTTTATCGGCGGCATCCTTCATCGCATCCTTGTACTTTATCGGAACAACCGCTACCTGATACGGAGCCACTGACATAGGCCAGATTATTCCCTTGTCATCGTGATAGCGTTCAATTACGGAGGCAAGTACACGGTCTACACCAATGCCATAGCAGCCCATAGTCGGAACAGCGGCCTTTCCGTTCTCATCAAGATAGGTCACGCCCATGCTCTCGGTGTATTTTTTTCCCAGCTTGAATATGTGTCCCAGCTCGTTGCCTTTCCTGCTGTAGAATGTTCCGCCGCAGACAGGGCACTTATCTCCAACAACAACAGTGCGGACATCACCTGTGATATACGGTGTATAGTCACGTCCCGGCTCAACATGTTTGATATGATAACCGTCCTTTCCGCTTCCTGCTATTGCATCGTGCATGTCGTTAACGCTCAAATCCTGAATAATCGGGCATTTTACTGTAACAGGTCCCACAAAACCATGACCTGCCCCTGCCACCTTTCGTACTTCCTCATCATCTGCAAGACAAAGCTCACTTGCCTTCAAGAGTCCTGCAAGCTTAGCCTCGTTTACATCAAGGTTTGCACGGATCAGGACACAGACATAAGAAAGAGGATAACATACACGTCCGTTCTCCTTCTTTACCTCAAGGTCCTTGCAATATGGTGCGTCGCTTAAATCAAGGGTACTGTTGATTACACGGTAAATCAAAGCCTTTATGAACATCTTTGGCGTGCTCTTGAAGAATGCCTCCATGTCAGAGATGCTGAATACATTCGGGGTGGCAACTTCCTCTATGGCAAGGTCTGTCTTT
>JAGADS010000342.1 GCA_017613485.1 Treponema sp. | reverse complement strand
ATCAGCTATTGTTTCATATAGAAAAGATACTGTTGCACCTAAGGCACCTAAAATAAAACCAATCGAACTTGACGAGAATAATCTTTCGACTTCCAATACTTTTTCAATTGAATGGCTTCCTGACCCAGAAGACAATGATATAGACGGTTATACATGGTCGCTTCAGTATGTTGATTCTATTCCATCTAGACTTGCTGTAAACTCAAGGCATCCACTCCGTTTAAGCTCCGAGGAAGTCAAGGAATTAACAGATTCTCTTTACGAAAAAAATTCTGAAAAAATCGAAAAATTAAAAGAGCCTCCTCGTTCAATACGCGGTGAGAGCCTTACTTTGAATCAGAAAATTCAGAATGCAAGAAATGGTCTTTATGTTTTTTCCGTAGCGGCTATAGACGATGTCGGTAATATCGGAGACTATGATTCAATAGTTTTCATTATGAACAAATATATTCCACAGACATATATCACTACCGTAAACCTCAGGGAGAATATTTTCGGTGATATTGAGCTAGAAATCTACGGCGGTGGTTTTACATACGAGGGAACAATATCTGAAGTATACATAGATCTTGACGGTGAAGCCCCTTATGATTATGTACTTACTCAGGAAAACGGTGATTTCAAGGTAGAATCCGACAACAGAATTTCTGGAATAAACATCAAGGTTCCAAAAGCAAATGACTATTACATTGGTTTGCTGCATACAGACCGCGGGCTTTACCTTACAAAAGAAAAAGTTCTTGACATTAAGGATTACGGAACTGTTAAAGGAAACAAGACTTTCAGCTTCATTCCAAAATGGCTGACAGATTTATTCCACGGTAAATTCAGCTTTGACTTATCATTTATAATCATATTGCTGATGATTATTTTTGCCGTAGTTGCCATAGTCATGATTACAAGAGGATTGACAGGAACAGCAAGAGAAGCTGTATTGATACAGGCAGAAATCAAGGCACTTATTCAAGGAGACATTATGCCCGAAGAAAGAAAAAAACAGACAGAAAACCTGAAGAGAAAAGGTTCAGGACTCAGATTAAAGCTAACAGCATATACGATGACCCTTATACTTATCCTTGTACTGACTTTGATTTCAGCACTTGGCTATATCATGTATAACAGAGAGGAACAAACAAGAGCAGAGGGCCTGGGAGAACGCGTAAATGTAATTCTCGATGCCATGTCGAGCGGTGCTAAAATCAACCTGCCGAATGCCGCTTCAAACCTTCTTGCTCTAAGTGACCTTACAGAAGAATCTGAGGCTTTGTCAGATGCAAACTTTGCAGTAATCACAGGACGTGGTAATAATACTGATGATATTAATCTTGACTACATTTGGGCAACAAATGATGCCGATGTCACATCAAAAATAAACACAGATTCAATTACATACGGTACAAGCCGCTTCATTTATGATCATATAGATGAGATTGCGGATGAATGTCTTTCCTTGAACAAGGAAGCAGCACAGGAAGTTGATTTTATCGCAGCCGAGATCTCTGAGCTTACAGCAGAAGGAATAATGCTTGCTGGAAAAGATGATGAGGAAAGCATAGCCCGCAGAACAGAAATTTCTGACATCACGACACAACTTAACAATCGCGTGAACAGGGCTTTGGATGATATTGCAACAAAGGGAATAGGTTCGTATCCTAAATATGATTCAACTAAAATTGACAAGGACAATACTACTTTCCTCTTTTACAAACCCGTTCTTTATCGTCATGGAAGCGATCAGACCTATGTAAACGGAATTGTTTTAGTTGAAGTAAGTACTGAATCTCTTGTTCAGGATATGAAAGACGCAAAAATGGCCATTATCAAGCTTGCAAGTGCTGTTGTTGCCGCAGGTTTACTTTTGGGACTTATTTTTGCATTGCTTCTATCCTCAATTATTGTTGGACCCGTAAACAAACTGGCACGTCATGTTGCTATGATCCGTGATACAGAAGACAAGGAAAAACTTGCCGGGAAAGATATAGTCATAAAAAGCCGCGATGAAATCGGTATGCTTGGCGACACAATAAATGAAATGACTCACGGTCTTGTTGAAGCAGCAATTCAGTCTAAAAACCTAACGTTCGGTAAAGAAGTCCAGAGCAAATTCATTCCACTTCAGACAGATGAACTTGGAAATTCCCTTACATATGGTCAGCTTCAAGATACAGGAATTGAATTATTCAGCTACTATGCAGGTGCAGATGAATTGTCCGGCGACTACTTTGATTACAAGCAACTCGACAAAAATCACTATGCAATAATCAAATGTGACGTTTCAGGCCACGGAGTTCCAGCCGCACTTATCATGGTTGAGGTTGCAACCCTTTTCCTCAATGCATTCAGCAACTGGAGCATGAAAAATCCAGCCCAGGGTACAAATCTAAAGCCTGTTGTCGGGCAGATTAACGATTTGATTGAAAGCCGTGGTTTCAAAGGTAGATTCGCCGCCTTTACACTTGCAATACTTAATACTCAAAGCGGAGAATGCTGGTTCTGTAATGCAGGAGACAATCTTGTTCATGTTTATGACGGCAATGCAATGAAGAATAAGACCGTTACTCTGCCAGAAACGCCTGCCGCAGGAATGTTCAGCACTGATTTGGTTGACATCAAGGGAGGATATAAGGTTGCTAAATTCACACTAAAAAAAGACGATGTTTTATTCCTGTATACTGACGGTATTGAGGAGGCAAAACGAAATTTCAGGAATCAGAATGATGAGATAATTCCATGTGCTGAGAAAGGCCTTAATGAAAACGACATTCACAAAAACCACAAGGTCGGTGAAACTAATGAGGAATTATCTCCTGAACGTGTCTCAGATATAATTGAATGCGTATATTCCAGAGGTATATATAAGCTTGAAAAAATGCACAATGCAAATCAGTCGGAAACCTTTACTTTTGACTTTAGTACATGCAGTGGAACAGCAGAGGAATCCATTATTGCGCTAGTTTCTATAGAAAAAGTATTTAGAATGTACAGATCAAAGAATACAACTCAGGAAAATACCGTGCTTGTTGACGTAAAAATAGATGAATTCCTTAAGCAGCACTTTGTTGAGTATTCTGTTTACTGTTTGAACCACAAGGAAATTGAAAATGACAAGACTCATATACTTTATTGCGGTTTGATGGAAGATCCTCAATATGATGACCTTACCTTAATTGCAATCAAAAAGACTTGATGGAGCCAGTGCAGTCCAGTTCCTGAAAAGTCATGATTGAGTCATAAAGGCAGGCCTCCACCACAACCATGATCCTGTCTCCTGTCTTTATCTCTGTTTCCCCTTCCTTCGGTAGAGGACATTCCACATGCAGCATGTTTTCCGTTACTGCATGGAGTACATTTTTAGAATTCAGGCTGTTTCTCAATAAGCGGCTGTTCTCTACTACTGCAGAGTATTCTTTTTGACGGCATGACTCAACATACTTGATTTTATTTTTCACTGCATTGTCGGTAAGCCATTTTACCCTATGCTTTTTTATTTCCTCAGGAACCTGATTATCCATGTCATAAGCCGGTGTTTCTTTTCTTCGGCTGAACGGGAAAGCATGTATCCAGGCAAAATTACTTTCCAGGCAGAGTTTTTTAGTTTTCTCAAAGTCTTCCTCATTTTCTCCAGGAAATCCTGCTATCAAATCGCATGAAATAAAAGGATTTTTCTTTATTCGCCTTAGATTTTCTATCGAATCATAAACCTGGTCTATTGAGTGAGGACGGTTCATGGCCTTATGTATTCTCTCACTTCCATATTTAATGCTTAAATGAAAAAACGGCTGTATCCTATTAGATGAAAGAACATTGCAAAGACGCTCATCGATATTCTGGGGATAAAGAGATGATATCCTGAATGCAATTCTTTCTGTTTCATTAAGACACTTTTGAAGCAATCCAGGAAAATCAATAACTTTATCCTGTTCATATTTCCAGTGATATTGGCTTAAATTAACTCCAGTAAAGACAACTTCATTTATACCTGATTCCTCCATGCTGCGTATTCTTTTGACAACTTCTTCAGCATCAAGAGAAACTGACTTTCCCCTTGCCAGGTGGATGCGGCAAAAAGAGCATGAACAGTTGCACCCGTCCTGTATTTTTATGGAAGCACGGCTGTGTTTTTGAAAGACCGGTGTAAAGAGTGAAAACTGATTCAATTTATCAGGAGCATTATTTATATAGTCATTCAGAGATTTTGCATCAAAAAGGCCGTTTTCTGCCATCTGGGAAGCTATTTGTGCAAGCTTGAATTTCTTTGTCCCGTCAAGGATAACAATACGCTCAGGATTGATTTCCCTTATGGAGGATTCATCAAGTTGAGCATAACATCCTGTTACGATAACAGGTGAATTAGGAAATTTCTGAAGCATCAGCTTTATAAGACGTCTGGCCTTCTGTTCTGCCTTGGCTGTAACTGTGCATGTATTGATTATTGAAAGAATTACATTTTCATCTACTTCAGAATTTGAACTGACAGTATCCTGTTCTACTGAAAAACCGTTAAGAACAAAAGCCCTGGCAGCCCCTTCACTTTCATCGTGATTCAAGCGGCATCCAAGAGTTTCAAAATGTACAGAAGGACATTTCATTATCAGAGGTGTGACTGACAGCGGTTCTTACCGTTTATGGCATCATTTGAAGAAGGATTTTGCTTAAGTGCAGAATCATAAGCTTCAATGGCACTTTCATAATCACGTGCCATTTCCCTTGCATAACCAAGCCTTGTCCACCAATTCGTCATTTTTGGCTCAAGACGAGTTGCCATGGAAAGGGCTATGTCAGCATGCTCATATTTTGCCTGCTTGATGTATATTTCCCCTGTAAGGTAATATACACGGCCCAGTCTGGAAGCATTTTCCTGTGTATTGGCTATATACAGCTGAAACATTGTCAATGCTTCGTTATTCTTGTCCAGATAGTATTTTGCTTCTCCAAGTATTTCTATAATGCGGACATCATAGGCAGAGATTTTTCTTGCCTGGGTTGCACGCTGTTCTGCCTCACGATATTGACCATTGTCAACCAAAGACCAGCACAGTACAGAATATGCATCCATATTGTATGGATCAACCTTTAATTCTCCCTCACAGATCTCTATTGCACGGGTAAAGTTGCCATTGCGCCATTCTTTGAGGGCATCAGGTTTTTCCTGAGACACCGCGCTAAAAGCAACTGCAAATGTAAGGATAATCCATGAAAAAAACTTTCTAGCGTTCATATTATAATCCCTCAGCGGCATTAGTCATTGAGCATTTTCCGGTAAATGTAGAGCCTGGCTCAAGAACAACTTGTGAAGAAATAATATCCCCAATTACGGTTCCTGACGAGGCGACATAAACCAGTCTGTATCCCTTGATATTTCCACGAACCTTACCGCGTACAAGAATACGGTCTGCAATAATATCAGCATTAACATCGGCATCCAAATCCACCAGAAGATCACTTGTAGCCTCAATATTGCCGCTCATTTTTCCCTTTATCATAAATGGCTTGGCAAAACGTATATTACCTGAAAACGAAATATCGCTGGCCATTATAGTGTCAAAATCATCCTCTTCTGTCTCAAAGGGCATAGAATCTTTTAAATCATACATATCTTTATTCTAATTATATTTTGTATTAAGGTCAAGTGTCAGTATACAATTCCAGCCTTGTAAAAAAAAGGCTTTAGCAGTATAATTTCAAGTGATAAAGATATCTTTTATCAAAGAGGTTTATGATGAATTTTGTAGAAGAAATGAAAAAGAAAGCAAAAGAGTATCAGAATTCTCTGGTGCTCCCGGAAGGAACTGAAGAGAGAACTGTGGTTGCAGCTGCAAAGATCGTAGAAGAGAAGCTGGCAAGTACTGTAACCCTTCTTGGAAAAAAGGACGAGATTGAAGCCGTTGCCAAGGCAAAGGGTGTTTCTCTTGACGGCATCACCACGATAAATCCTTTGGAATCAGAATGGCTTGATGATTTTGGGAAAGAATACTACGAGCTCAGGAAAGACAAAATCAACAAAAAGACAGGTCAGCCTGAGGTAACTCCAGAGTCTGCCCGTGAATATATCCTTAAGGATCCGCTTAGCTTCGGTGCAATGATGGTAAGGACAGGAAAAGCCGATGCAATGGTTTCTGGAGCACTTTCTGCTACAGCCGACCTTCTCCGCGCAGGACTCAAGATTATTAAAACAGCTCCTGGTACAAACACAGCCTCATCATGCTTTGTCATGGATACACACAACAGCAAATGGGGAAAAGACGGTTACATGATTTTCGCAGACTGTGCCGTAAATCCTACCCCAACATCAGAGCAGCTGGCAGACATTGCGGTAGACTCAGCAAAATCATGCAAGGACCTCCTTGGGGCAGAACCTGTTGTCTCAATGCTTTCTTTCTCCTCTAAAGGTAGTGGCGGTAAACTTCCTGATGTCTTGAAAGTACAGGAAGCAGTTGAGCTTGCACATAAAAAAGCACCGGATCTTCTTCTTGACGGAGAACTCCAGGCTGATGCTTCCCTTGTCCCAGAGATTACTGAACGCAAGGCTCCTGGCTCACCTATCATCGGAAAGGTAAACACACTTGTTTTCCCGAGTCTTGAGGCAGGAAACATCGGTTATAAGCTCGTACAGAGATTTGCAGGCGCTGATGCCTATGGTCCTATTCTTCAGGGATTTGCAAAACCTATAAGTGATCTTAGCCGTGGATGCACAAGCGATGAAATTGTAGTTACATGTGCAATTACACTTGTTCAGGCTGGAAAAAAATAATATCATAAAGGGGTTGTCCCTAAGAAAGATGATTTGTCATTACCATTCTTATTCAGTAATTATTTAGATGGTTGACATTTCTTTAACTTAAAGGGCAACCTCAAACTTTTTTTTAAGTAAGGAAAAGAATATTTGTTAGAGAGCTTCAAAACTAAATTATTAAGAATTGGATTATTGATTGTTACTCCATTTGTCTTTTTTTCATGTGCATCGACATCAAGGGATGCAGATTCTCTTTCTCTTTATTATCCTTCTTCCCCGTCCAAAGATTTCTTAAAGCAACAGAAGGATTTTTTTGCTGATGGAACCCCTGTTGTAGATTCAAAGACAGCATTTCAGGATTATGATTCTTTACTGGTGACTTTTGCCGGTGACTTGATGGCCCATAAACCTAACTGGGACCGTGGACACTATGATGAGATATACGAGGACATAAAGGATAAACTTCTTGACTGTCCTCTGGTATTTGCCAATCTTGAAACCCCTGTATGCGATTCAAGGCCATACTCAACCTTCCCTAACTTCAATGTTCATCATGAATACGTAGAGGCAGCCATAGACGCAGGATTTAATGTATTCAGCCTTACGAACAACCACACAAATGACCAATTTCTGGAAGGCATTAATTCAACTCGTGAATGGTTCTTAGAAAAAGAAGCAGAGACAAAGGAAACCCAACGTCCGGTTTACGCAGCAGGGCTTAAGACAAAACCAGAAGATCCATTGACATACAGGATAATAAAGCAGGATGACTGGACCATTCTTTTTGTATCAATCACAGAGATTCTAAATTCAAATTCATATTCAGGATATATTGACTACATTCCTCCTACAAAAGCAAAAAGACAGGCTTTTATTCAGGAGATAAAGAAATTACATGATGACAATCCTCATGATATTTTTGTCTTAAGCATCCATTGCTGTGACCCAGAATACATCTTTAAGGTAACCGACAGCCAGAGAAATTATTATCTTGAACTTCTGGATGCCGGTGTAGATATTCTATGGGGAAATCATCCGCATGTTTCTAAAATATGGGAGCTTGTACCGGA
This sequence comes from Treponema sp., assembly GCA_017613485.1. Next base: position 4,510 of record JAGADS010000342.1, on the reverse strand, counting down.
TGAGGATAATGTTCCGCGAAAATTGATTTTCTACTCAATGGGAAATTCAATCAGCGCACAAAGAACAAACCCTTCTTTTTCTGCTCCTGATACAAACCGCGATTATACTGGTGAAGGTTATATGACACAGGTTCGATTTGTAAGGGAAAACGGTTCTGTAAGGATAGCCCTTATCGATCCAGTCATATTGACCACCTATATCAATACATACAACCGCTATCAGATAAAAGTACTAAATGATGAGTTTATTTCCTCTTTAAAGACAAGCCATCCTGTCTGGTCCAAATATTTACAGGAAAGAAAAAATCTAATGGAAAAAATTTCAGGAACAGTTATATGGCATTAGACTACAAATCACTTCCAGTTTACGAACAGAAAGAAAGAATACTTGAGGCTCTGGCAAACAATCAGGTAATTGTCGTACAGAGTCCAACAGGCAGCGGAAAGACCACTCAGCTTCCTGTAATTCTACATGAGGCAGGTTATTCAGAGAACGGTATCATTGCTGTCACTCAGCCACGAAGGATAGCGGCTCTTAGTGTAAGCGAGTTCATATCCAAGCAGCTTAAGACCAAATATCCTGGACTTGTAGGATACAAATTCCGCTTTGAGGATAAGACTGACTCCACTACAAAAATAAAGATAATGACAGACGGAATACTTCTTCAGGAAATGAAGCTTGATCCATGGATGAGCAAGTATTCGGTAATCATGGTGGATGAAGCACATGAGCGCAGTTTGAACATTGATTTTGTCCTTGGACTTTTAAAGCGTGTATTAAATGACAGAAAGGATTTTAAGGTAATTGTAAGTTCTGCCACAATCAATGCAGAGGCATTCAGCACATATTTTGACGGATGCCCTATCGTAAACATAGATACTCAGATTTATCCTGTAACGATGGTGTATGATCCGCCTGCAACAGCCGCAAGCACTGCCTCAGAGGTTGCGACAGAAGCACTTTTGTCAAAGATAGAGGCCACAATTAGCCGTGTCCTTGACAACAAAGACGAGGGAGACATTCTGGTATTTTTACCGGGAGAAAAGAGCATAAAGGACTGTATGCAGCGTCTTGCATATTCAACATTCCACAACAAAATACATATCATCCCGCTTTACGGACGGCTGCCAAAAGAAGAACAGGAAAAGGTATTTAAGGATGCTCCGTTTGGAAAAAAGAAAGTTGTATTAAGCACAAACATTGCTGAAACCTCGGTTACAATAGACGGAATAACAACAGTAATAGATACAGGACTGGCAAAACTAAATTTTTACAGTCCAAGAACCTTTACTTCCAGCCTGATTGAGACACCGGTAAGCAAGGCATCATGCAACCAGAGACGTGGACGAGCAGGAAGAACAAGACCTGGAACATGCTACAGGCTTTATACACGTGAAGATTTTGATTCAAGGCCAAATTATACAACAGAGGAAATATACCGCACGGATTTAAGTGAGGTAGTCCTAAGGATGTCAGAGCTTGGAATCACAGATTTTGAGAAATTCTGCTTTATTTCGCCACCGGGACATGAGGGGCTTGTTGGAGCCGTAAATACACTCAACATGCTCAAGGCTATCGAAAAAGACGGTTCACTTTCCCGTATCGGTAAACTGATGGTAGAATTTCCCCTTGAACCTCGTGTAAGCCGCATCATAGTGGAAAGCCTTCTTTACTATCCTGATGTTCTTGAGGAAGTGCTTATCGCTGCATCATTCCTGAGCACACAGTCTCCTTTTGTACTGCCTGTCGGGGAGGAAATGGATGCAAGGCAGGCACATCACGCATTCAGGGACATACAGGGTGATTTTGTAAGCTATGTAAAACTGTACAGGACCTACAGCTCTATGAACAACAAGGAAAGGTTCTGCAAGAATAATTATCTCGATGAAAAAGTGATGGCAGAAATTGACAACATAAAGAATCAGCTTGAGGATATAGTTTCCGAGAGGCTTCAGATTCCTATTACCAGCGGCGGAAGCATGGACAACTACCTCTGCTGCATTGCATGCGGTATGATTCAGTTTGTCTGCATAAGGGAGGGCCGCGAGATTTACAGAAGCCTCACAGCTGACCACATATCAATTCATCCGGGATCATCAATGTTCAGGACAAGTCCGCTCTATATCGTTGCAGGAGAGATTGTAAGGACAAGCCGTACTTTCGCCATGTCAGTTTCCCCTCTTACCAAAAACCTTCTTTCGAAAATAGACTCAAATCTGGAATCTGAGCTTACACATCTTAGGGGATCAAAGGGCAAGAGTCTTACAGGAAATCTTGAGTACAAGGGAACATCATTCAAGGACTTTAAGGGCTATCTTGGGAAAGATGATTCTCGTTTTGGTGGAAAATCCGAAAAGAAAAACAAAAAGGATGTCAAAGCTTCAGATGACTGCATAAAATTCGGAGGACAGATATTCTATTACACTAAGGTCAAGGGGAAAAAACTTGTACAGCTTCCATGGCAGGCCTTTAAAACTGCCGCTGCAATCGAGAAAAATGAAAATCTTCTTGCCACAATCGGAGTAATGAAAGGAAGCATTCAGATGAAAGGCGGTTACAGCCTGATGAATGGGGAAAAGCTTGAGCTCATCATAAAAGCCGCCAACAGCCTTAACCTTGAGCCTCTTAATGAAAAGCAATGGCAGAGGAAAATGAACATCACAATCGATCAAAGCGAAGAAGGAAACAAAAATCTTGAGACTCTCGTAAACATTCTTTCCTGCGTGATGAGGGTAACCATATCAAAAAGCTCAACAAAAGAAATGGGATTTATATGTCTATTTACGGATGGGAACGGCACTTACTGGTTCAAGGTTTCCAGGGGCTTTACGACTGCCCTTAACGAGAGCCTTTCGTCCCTGGAAAAGCTTATTGACGATGCAAGTCATTCAAGTTTAGCTTCTCCGCAAAAAGAAAAGATAAACATGATTTACAGGATGCTGAATTCACTGTATGAATGAAATGCCTTATTTTGAACCTATGCCGGCAAGTATTTTCTTTGCCTTTGTTGCATTGACATTGTTGGCTTTCTTTGTCTTGCTGTCAGTGTCATTTTCATCGGGGGCAAGATCTGCAAGTTCCTGAACGGCTTTTCTTGCACTTTCGTATCTACCCTTGGCAAACATATCCAGTCCAGTTCCCTGAGTCATGACATCTTTACTTGCAAGATATTCAGAGCACAGGCTGGCAAATTCAGGTCTTGAATACTTTGCAATTTCTTTACCCAGAGCGTAACGAAGACTCTTGCTCTTATCATCCTTGAGTGTGGAAGAAGCAAGCTCTACAATTTCCTTCGTGCCAGTGGTTCCGTTCTCAAGAAGGGCTGCGGCTATTTTTGCCTTGGCGGAATCTCCCGCTTTTTTGTCTTTTATGACAGACAAGAGATATTCATTTCCATCTGCAGTATTCAGGGCGGCAAGAACCTTGTAGCATTTTTCCTTTACGACAGTCTCTTCTTTTGTCTTGCAGTGATAGATAAGATCCTTTGAAAATTCCGTCAGCTTCTGTGTCTCAACAACGGATATTGCCTCAAGGCGGACGCGGTAATTGTCATCTTTCAAAGCCTGCTTGATGACTTTTTTTGAATCGGCGCTTGCATAGTGTGAAAGCCCGCGTATTACATATTCACGTATTACAGGCTCATCTGCCTCATAAAGGTCTATCAGAATACTCTCTGAATCAGGAACTTCCATTGCTCCGATAGCCTCCGCCGCATAAGCACGGACATACATGTTTTCATCAATATCCTGTGCTATGTCAGCAAGTTTATCCCATGTCTCAACAGCCTTCAATTGTCCAAGAACACGCATGAGTGACTGTCTTTGTGCCAGGGTAAGATCATCTCTGTCAATATAATCGCTTAGATAGACTGCTTCCTCAGGACCTCCAGTCTGTCCCAGAGCTGTAAGCGCATAATTGAAATAATCACTGTCCTCACTCTCAAGAACTGCAACAATACCGGGAATTGCATCTTTTGTCTTTACGGCAGATACATATTCAAAGGAAGCTGTAATTGTCTCTTTTCTATAGTCAAAAGGCTCGTTTATTACACCAACAGCATAATCTTCAAGACAGGGATCCTCAAGCTTTGCAAAATAAGCAAGAATCAGTTCACGAACCCTAGGGCTCTTTGTCTCCTGGAAAAGATCGTATGCTTCATTTACAAAACGACAGTCCCCGGCGTTTATAAGTGTCTGCATCAAAGTTTCAATCTGGCTTGTTATTCCGTATGAGAAAGTATCCCTTGTTTCCTCCTCATATTCCTCTGTAGCATTCTCTATGTTTTTTTCTGCGGCTTCCCTAAGCTTTTCAGAAGAAGGAGTCTGTGGTCTCTTGGCTGACGGCCATTTTTTTTCTGCATAGACGGTTTCAGATGGTGTTTCCTGAGCAAAAACAGCCATTCCGGCAAATATAATCATTGCAATCAACAGGCATCTTTTCATTTCAATTATCCTCACTAAAAAGATGTGGGGTATAAACTTACCCTCTTTCATTTCTTAAACATCATTT
>JAGADS010000341.1 GCA_017613485.1 Treponema sp. | reverse complement strand
GCGGTGTGTCGTAAATCGCCCTGAACGGAAGGAAATTCACTACACGAACAAGCTTCTCCGGGAAGAAGGCAAGTGGAATAGCGGCACCAGACAGAAGCGAGACAATCATCTGCTTCATTATGTTGATGCCCCAGATTGACTCCGTGTACAGGCAGATTGTTCCGACGATAAAATCAATGTTGTAGTTGATGATTATCGAAAAAATTCCTGCTATAAAGAAGAACAGAAGGTTCCATCCCAGTGCAATTGTTTTTCCGGTAATCAAAAGCACGATTATGAAAGTCGGAATGAATGTCATGAAAAAGTTCACGACAAGGGTTCCTGAGTTTGAAAAGAACAGATAGCGCTTGTATTTCATCGGACGCAAAAGGTCCAGCACGATCTTTCCTCTCTGAATCGCACGGCCTATCTCCCATACAAGATAAAGCTCAACAACTCCGTAGAGGGAGCTCGCAAGTACAAGGTAGACCATGGTCATCTCAAAGGTCATTCCGTTTACCACGTCACTTCCGCTGGATGCAAAGATTGCCTTCCACAGGAAATAAGTGAGCGTAAGATACAGAAGGTTTCCTATAACCATCACAAAGAGGGCAAGCCTGTACTGCATTGTCTCCAGTATGCCGGCTCTTGTGAGTGCAAGGTATTTTTTAAGCCGACTTTGCATTTGTTCCTCCTTCGTAGATTTTCTTGATTACTTCCTCAGTTGAAATCTCCACCAGCTGCATGTCCTTGATCTTGTGGTTATTCTGGACTGCCTCAAGAACTTTCATAACCTTGGATTTTTCCTCGTTTACAGTGATTGAAACCCAGGTGTCATCGAAAGAAATTGAAGTCTCAAATACTCCGAGCTCAGACTTAAGGGCATTTGCACATTCCTCTACGTTCTCTGCAGGGCGGATTTTGAGTGTCCTGTACACACCGAAGAAACGGCGCAGGTGCAGGATGTCGTTGTCGTAAAGCATCTTTCCCTTGTCGATGATGACGATTCTGTGGCAAAGTGCATCAACGTCTCCCATGTCGTGAGTCGTAAGGATAACCGTTGTGTTTTTCTTCTTGTTCAGCTCAAGAATCATCTCGCGGATTTTGCTCTTCATGGCAACGTCCAGTCCGATAGTAGGTTCGTCAAGGAATACCACCTTTGGATTGTGCAGGAATGCCGCAAGAATGTCGCTCAGGGTTCTTTGTCCAAGAGACATCTGGCGTACCGGCTTATGCAAAAGGCTCTCCATGTCCGCCATGCTTGCATAGAGATCCATCATCTCGTTGTAGGTCTGGTCGCTTATGCGGTAGATGTCCTTTAAGAGCTTGAATGATTCAATTAAAGGCAAGGCCCACCACAATTGTGAGCGCTGTCCGAAAACTACACCTATGTTCTGGTTGTTCTTTGTCCTGCTTTTATATGGCACGCGTCCGTTTACAAGCATGTTTCCGCTGGAAGGCTCCAGAACACCTGTCATCATTTTGATTGTAGTTGATTTACCGGCACCGTTTGGTCCAAGGAATCCCACAATCTCACCCTGCTCAACATTCAAGGAAATATTGTCAACCGCACGAACAATCCTGTAATCACGGGAGAATAAATCTTTCAGGCTGCCCTTAAAACCTTCGTGGCGATTAAGTACCTTGAATTCTTTTGTAAGGTTTTTCAGTTCAATGATGTTTTCCAATTTTTTCCTCCTTCAAAATCCCGCAAAAAACATTTGACATTTGCGTTGCTTTTGATATAATAAAAATATCATAATGTACTGTTCAAAAAAAGGTATAAATTATCAAATTATGATAACAATCTATCAAATTGTGAAATATTGTTATAATTATACCTGATAACAGTGAAATTTTAGGGGTAAAAGATGAATGAGTCATTTCGCGGGTTGATTATCAAAAAGGAAGACGGCTCGGAAAAAGTCAATTACAATAACGATGATTTCCCGTCTTATATTCATGCGGGATGGGTGGAACCGTACTGCTCATGGATTAATATTCCGCATTACCATGAGGATTTGGAATTTGTCACCATTACAAGAGGTGAAATGGGGTACAACATCAACGGCAAGAAAATCATTCTTCATCAGGGGGATACGCTTATGGTAAACTCGCAGCAGATTCACTTCAGCTTTACTACAGTCAACGAACGCTGCAACTACAACCTTGCCATTCTTCATCCTTCACTTTTATGCTCAAGCTTTGTAGTGCAAAAAGAGCGTGTGGAACCGATTACAAAAAACACAAATCTGCCCTACCTGCATTTCAAGTCACAGCATCACCTTGCCGAAAAACTTTTCGTTCAATCGCAGAACCTTCTGGATGCCATGGATAATGAATTCAACATAACCTATGAATTCTTCAGGCTTTTTAAAATCCTCATGTATTATTGCCGGGACAACGACCTTTTGGCCGCTCCCACAACCTATGTCTCCAACGATTCAAATTTCAAGAACATGCTCAAATTCATACATACACGCTATCCGGAGCAGATTACCCTTGATGACATAGCAAAAGCCGGAAACGTGAGCAAGACCTACTGCAACATGCTGTTCAAGAAATACACAGGCAGCTCCCCCATGGACAACCTGAACCGCTACCGCACGGAACGAGTCGCATATTACCTGACAAGCACGGATCTGAGGATGAGCGAGATTGCGGAAAAGACGGGATTCTCTGGTGCAAGCTACATGAGTGAGACATTCAAGAAGTTCTACGGAGTTGCCCCACGCAATTATGTGCTTCCAAAACAATAAATCTTTTGGTTGTTGAACGGAGCTTTTTTTGTCATTGCCGGACTAGATCCGGCAATCTTTCTTGACAAAAGAGGTGACCGTTTTATAAAAATATGATACAATAGTAATATGAACGAAACAGGTTTTTCAAAATTAGTAAAGACAACTGACTCAAACAGGGCAATCAAACTTACGGGGCCTCAGAAAGCCGCAATATTGTTTGCTGAACTCGGGAAGACGGTAACTGACCAGATGACCGCTTCGTTTACCACAAAGCAGCTTCATGTCCTGCGTAATACCATGAAAAATCTTGGACCCATAAATGTAAAGACAGAGATTGCAGTACTTGAGCAGGCCCTGAGCTACGGCACAAAGAACGGTCTTTGGGACATAAACTCCGCAATCAAGACCGATGTTGCCAGACGTTCAACCACACTGCGTTC
>JAGADS010000340.1 GCA_017613485.1 Treponema sp. | reverse complement strand
TTATCAAGGATTAATCGTTTCCATGCAGAATATGTGGCCTGTAAAAAATCCTGATTCAACTCAAACCTTTGATGAACAAGCGGGCATTTGTAGGGCAAAATATCCGTATTCAATATCAGCTTCAGTTCACCTTTTACAGTGATATACGGCGCAACCGGATATGTCCTGCACTGAATTGGCCTTAGTTGACGTTTACATGAATCAGGTCCATTGCATTTTACAAAATACACATCTCCTGTCCACGATTCAGGAAAATCAACTTCCTTTGCATCGCTTTTGAACCAAGTAAGCCAACCGTCACTTTTGTCATGTACCAGTTCTTCCCCAGGCAACAGATAAATCCCAAGGTCGTCCTTTTCATCCTCATCCAAAACATCTTGAACATATTCAGGATTTTTTATTTCATCGGGATAAAGACCATCTGCCCTGCAGCATGCCGCTGAGCATAAAGATCCGCAGTCACCATCTATCGGGCTTACATTCTCCCACAAACGGTATATTTCCTCAAATTCTTTTTTTGTGTTCTGGGCATTTAATTCTTTACTGGACATTTTATTCAAAAGGCCTTCCGGGTTCCACTACGTTCATTTGCGGACCATGCCCGCAAACGGCTTTCGCCGCCCTCCAGCCCCGCTCCCTTGTTTATCTGTATTTCTCTAGAACAAAAACGACCATACTTTTTTCTCTGAGGCTGGCCTAACTGGATTTACCCCGCAGGAAACGAATAAATCCCTTATGGTCATAAACTCCGCTCCCTTATCCAGAAGCTTTGGTATTATCTGCTCAAGTGCCTGTACAGTTTTTGTATTCCCTTCAAAATCATGCAGCAGCACAATCATTCCGTCCCTTGCATTGTCAATAACACCATTTACTCGATGCTCAACACTGGCACTCTCTTCCCAATCCTCAACTCCATGACCGCAGATAAAAGGCATGTCTATTGTCTGGAACACAAGATCATTCAACGCTATGTAAGGAGGCCTGAAAAACATGGGTTTTACCCCTGTGCATTCAGTTATAAGGGCATTCGTCTTCTCCACTTCTTCCTTCATCTGCGCTGCCGTCAACTTAGTGAATTCCGGATGCGTCCATGAATGGCATTCTATGCTGTGTCCGTTTTTAACTTCACGGTCTATGATTTTACGAGTCTCACTGTTTATATTCTGTCCGATTAAAAAGAACGATGCCTTTACGTTGTATTTTTCAAGTAAATCCAAAACCTGCTTTGTCGTAGTGGTGTTCGGTCCATCATCAAATGTCAAAGAAATTCTCAGTTTATCCATTTTCCTGCCCCTAATTTTTTTTAATCTTTATTCCACCTCTTGTCAAGTGCGTTTTTACCCCTTATTCTTTTTATATTTGTTAAATACATAAGAATTTATACACGTTATTCCTATATATCCGTTGACCCGAAAATGATTTATCGGTATACTTAATCTACATATATATATGGAGGACATTAATGGCTAAGACCAAATATGTTTATTACTTTGGTGATGGCGATGCAGAAGGCGACGAAACAATGCGCCCACTGCTCGGCGGTAAAGGTGCAAACCTTGCTCAGATGGCAAAGGCTCCATTGAGCTTACCAGTTCCATCTGGATTTACAATTTCAATTGACGTTTGTCAGGAATACTACAAGCTCGGAAAAAAGTATCCTGCAGGTCTTGATGCAGAAGTTGCAAAATATCTTAACAGACTTGAAAAGTCTATGGGCAAAAAGCTTGGTGACGAAAAGGATCCGCTTCTTGTTTCCGTTCGTTCAGGTGCTGCAGAGTCAATGCCAGGTATGATGGATACAATCCTCAACCTCGGTCTTAACGACAAGTCAGTTTTAGGTCTTGCCAACAAGACTAACAATCCACGTTTTGCATGGGATGCTTATCGTCGTTTCATTCAGATGTTTGGTAATGTTGCCATGGGCGTTGATCATGACAAGTTTGAGGCAATCATCGAAGAAGTAAAGTCTCATCGTGGAATCAAAGAAGATACCGAGCTCAAGACAGAAGAACTTCAGGAAATCGTTACAAAGTACAAGGCAATGTACAAGAGGGAAAAGGGAGAAGACTTCCCACAGGATCCTCAGAAGCAGCTTTGGGGTGCAATCGGTGCCGTATTCGGTTCTTGGATGAACCCACGCGCTATTACTTACCGCAAAATCAACAACATTGACGAAAGAGTTATCAAGGGAACCGCTGTTACTGTTATGGCTATGGTCTTCGGTAACATGGGTGATACATCTGGTACAGGTGTTGCATTCAGCCGCGATCCTTCAACTGGTGAAAACCACTTCATGGCAGAATATCTTATCAATGCCCAGGGTGAGGACGTTGTTGCAGGTATCCGCACTCCGATGGATATCTCAGCCCTTGAAAAGCAGCAGCCAAAGATTTTTGCAGAAATCACAAAGATCCGCAATCGTCTGGAAAAGCACTATCACGACATGCAGGACATGGAGTTCACCGTTCAGGAAGGAAAACTCTTTATGCTCCAGTGCCGCAATGGTAAACGCACAGGTCCAGCAGCTGTTAAGATGGCAGTTGACATGGTTGCAGAAAAACTCATCACAAAAGAAGAAGCTCTTCTCCGCGTAAAGCCAGATCAGCTTGATCAGCTTCTCCACCCACAGTTTGATGCTAAAGTTCTTAAGGAGTCAAAAGCACTTGCAGAAGCACTCAACGCTTCTCCAGGAGCTGGTTGTGGACACATCGTATTCACAGCAGAGGATGCAGTTGAAGAACACAACAAGGGAAAGAAAGTTATCCTCGTCCGCAAAGAGACATCTCCGGATGACATCGAGGGTATGTATGTTGCTGAAGGTATCTTGACCTCAACTGGTGGACGCACATCTCACGCAGCTGTTGTTGCCCGCGGTATGGGTACACCTTGTGTTTGTGGTTGTGCCGCTGTTGTATTCACAGGAAAAGATGAAGTAAGCATCGGTGACAAGAAGTTCAGAAAGAATGACATCATCTCTATCGACGGTTCAACTGGTAAAGTATACGGAAACGAGATTCCTGTTACACCAGCTTCTGTTTCTGGAGACCTCGAGACATTCCTTGGCTGGGCAGATGAAATCCGTGCAAAGTCAGTACGCAAGACAAACTCTGGCAAAACAGTTAAGGGCTTTGATGTATTGGCAAACGCAGAGCAGAACGAAGCTCCACAGGCATTCCGCTTT
>JAGADS010000339.1 GCA_017613485.1 Treponema sp. | reverse complement strand
TTCGCTTCAGAATTCAATTTACCGGGTTCTGCTTATCATTACGGTAATTGAACTTCTGTTCGACATAGCAAGTGTCATAACGATTACAAACAGGGAAATATATCCCCGGTTGAACAAATTTCTTTCCAAGGGATACCTCATTGCAATGCTCTCGTACATCGGATGCATCGACTTATACACCATATCCAACACGCTCTATCCAACCATGCCGCAATGGAGGCGCAGGTCAAAGCAAATTCAGGCAATCTTAATAATCCTGGGCTATATCGCAAGCTGCATCATAGTCTTTGCAACTGAACTGTTATACGGTGGCGAAGGCAAATTTATATACAGCTACGGACCGGCAAGCGACACGGTGTACATGTACTCCACGATTTCGGTCGTCTACGTGATAGCGGTGCTTTTAATCAACATCAAGAACATTCCACCTATGAAACAGCTTTCAATCTACAGCTTCTGCATCATGGAAGGAATTGTGGCAATCGTCCAGATGTTCAACAAGGAACTGCTCATCATCGGTTTCGGTACCGCGGCCGCAATTATGATAATGTATTTCACGCTGGAAAACCCCGACATGAAAATGATCAAGGCACTGAACAATGCGAACCAGAAAAACAGGGAACTGCTCCTGAACATTCTGCCTGAATCAGTTGCCGACAGGTTGAAGGATTCACATTCCACGTTTACAGAAAAATTCCAGGACGTTACAATCATGTTCCTTGACCTTGTGAATTTCTCAAAGCTGTCAAATGAAATCGGTGCACAGAAAATCGTCTTTTTACTGAACAAATTCTTTTCGCAGATTGATGACCTGCTGAGTTTCTTTAAGGTGGAAAAGATAAAGACAATGGGCGACTGCTATATGGCGGCGGCTGGAATTCCTGATTACTACGACGACAATCATGAGGAAATGGTAAAGTTTGCCTTTGCAGTGCTAAAACTTCTTGAGGGATTCAACAAGCGCAACGGCACAAACATCCAGGTAAGAATCGGCTTGAACACAGGTCCTGTTGTTGCAGGAATCATCGGAAAGAAAAAATTCATATACGATCTTTGGGGCGAGGCAGTAAACCTTGCTTCCCGAATGGAATCCTACGGTGTTCCCGACAGAATAAACGTCTCCCCTTATCTTGCAAAAAAACTTGAGGGCACGCACACGCTTGAAAAACAGCCCGTCGTTGACATCAAGGGGTTTGGAGATATGGAAACCTATCTTATCTGCAAATGAGGATGCATGAAGTTTAGGAGTAAAAAAATGATAACATACAAGGATACAAAAATATTTGAGGAAAAGGACCTGAAGGAATTATTCACATCTGTGGGGTGGGTCTCGGCAAATTACAGCGACCGTCTTGTAAAAGAACTGGCAAATTCAGACACGGTTATCTCTGTGTGGGATGATGAGAAACTTGTGGGTTTAATCAACGCAATCGACGACAGCGAGCTCACAGCTTATGCACACTATCTTTTAATCCGTCCTGAATATCAGCACAGGGGTATCGGAAAAGAGCTGATCAGCCGCCTTAAAGAAAAATACAAGAACTATCTTTACCTTGTCCTTACCGCCGAAAACAAAGAAGTCGTTTCCTTCTATGAAAAGCAGGGTTTCCGCGTAACAGAAGGCGCCTCCCCCATGGCTATATTTAACGCATAAAATCCCCTTGCTTTTTCTGATATAAAAAAAATTTCTGAAACAACAATCACAAAAAACAAATACGATTCTTACACAGAAATCACACATGGCTCATTATAGAAAGGAATTAGTTCGTCATGTGTTAAAAGATACATACCCTCTGCTTTTGCCTGGCAGATTAGCATACGGTCAAAAGGATCTTTATGCGTTTTTTTTGCAGTTGGAGAATATTTCAATGAATTCAACAGGAAAATCTGTTCTGAAACCAAAGGTAAGAAAATCATGCCAGATGCTTTGCACAGTTCATCCAATCGTTTTCCTGAAAAAGTAAAATCATCTGGATGTAAATTATGCTTTATCTCTGATTCCCAAACACTTAATGGACTGTAATAAACCAAGTTTTCATCATCCATTATTAAATCCAAGGCTTTTGTTGTTAATCTTGCATCTTCCGTATGAAACCAAACAAGAATGTGAGTGTCGAGCAATAACTTCATATTAAACTCCAAACATATTTGCCACTTCATCATCATACAGATTTATGTTATCTGGATATTTAAACTCATCCTTTGCAAGTCCTGGGGTAGGATGCCGTAATGAAGATACTTTTTCTTTATTAGTCTTTTTTACAGGAAGGCTTAGTATAAGATCCAAAAAAGAGGATACCTGCTCAAAATATTGTTCGGGAATAGCCTGTAGTTTTTTTTCTAAAACTGTATATGGCATAATCTACCTCCATGATTAATATTATAGCACAATCCCTATAAAATTTAAATTGATTTTTCTCCTTGATTTTATCCCAAAATCACAAAAATAGGGCTCAAGTAAACAAAATCAGCCTTGTCTTTTCCCACATCCCCTATTAGAATAAAAGAATGGAATACACATCAAACTCGGATAAAATCACAAGGGACTATTTTGACTCCCTTCTTTTAGAATCACGCTATATTGACTCAGATCTGCCATCCACGAAATTTGAGCTTTACGGACGAAGCTTTGACACGCCGATTATGACCGCAGCCCTCTCTCACCTTGGAAATACAGCAGACAATGGAATGAAAATCTATGCACAGGCAGCCCAAAAGGCCAACGCCGTTCACTGGATTGGAATGGGGAGCGACGAGGAGCTTGAGGATATCGTTTTAACCGGGGCCGCCACAATCAAAATCATAAAGCCACATGCAGACAATACGGAAGTGTTCCGGAAAATTGAACATGCAGTGAATGCCGGATGTTTTGCAGTTGGAATGGACATAGACCATGCGTTTAATGGAAATGGCGGATATGATACTGTGATGGGTCTTCCGATGAAACCAAAGTCCACCGAGGAGCTTAAGGATTTTGTACAGGCCTCCAGGGTTCCTTTTGTGGTAAAGGGCGTGTTGAGCACAAGTGATGCGGAGAAATGCCTTAAAGCAGGTGTAAAGGGAATTGTTCTTTCGCACCACCATGGAATCATGCCGTATTCTGTTCCACCGCTATTTGTATTGCCGGAAATTGCAAAAGCCGTGGCAAATGAGATTCCGATTTTTGTTGACTGTGGAATTGAAAGTGGAGCCGATGCCTACAAATGCCTTGCCCTTGGAGCGAGTGCTGTTTCCGTTGGCCGTCACCTTATGCCTCTCCTGAAAAAAGGACCTGAGTCAGTTGCCGCACGCATAAAGGAAATGACAGGCGAACTTGCAGGATTCATGGCACGCACCGGGGTAGCCGACTTGAGCCACTTTGACCCCACTGTAATTCACAGAAGAGATTTTTAAGCGGATATATTTTTCCTCACCGTACACTGGGTAAAGGTCTTGTTATTCCTTGTAAATAGATATACACTGAATTCAGGTGGATTTCCCAGAAAAAAAGGAGCATGTAAAATGAAAAAGGTATTATCTGGAATTTTTTCAACTGTTTTAACTCTTGTCATGATTTTTTTTGCTTCAAGTTGTATTAGCCTGTCGGAACTGCTGGATGCTTCCGAGCCTTCCGATTCTTCCAGGACAGTTTCTTCTGCTCCGGCACCTTCATCAAGTGCAAAAGGCAACGGCACAACGACAGTTTCTGATGACGGAAAGACAAAGACTACAACGACAGTTTCTGATGACGGAAAAACTGTAACGATAGTTAAAGTAGAGGACGTTTACAAAAGCAAAGATACTGATGGACCCGTTTATACCACATCTTATTCAGCC
>JAGADS010000338.1 GCA_017613485.1 Treponema sp. | reverse complement strand
GATATGAAGCACCTCACCGTAGTCAGGATTATCCTCAATCTGAGAACCTCTGGCACTAAGCTGAGAATCCCATTCATCAACATTTGCCACGATGTCTTTTACTCGCTGGCTTGCTGCCTTTCCGGTCTGCTTGAAACCGTCGAAGCAATCTAGCTTTTCAATGTAAAAATCCTCGTTGTCCTTGTATTCCTCAGTGATATAAAGAAGATACCAGTCGCTCCAGGCATAGATTAGGCGAATCGGACGGATAAGAGTTTCGTTCCCTTTTTTTACGGCGATTACGCAAAGATTCTCGTCCATCGCCTGCGTTACAAGCTCGGCGTGCTTGAAGTTTCCAGAATTAGGAAGCACGACCTCAATGTTCCGCCTTATGGTATGCTCCAGAATCTTTGGCATATTGCCTGCATGTGTGGCGATTGAATCAAACGCTTCCTTGATTTTGGACTTGTAGAAAGTAGCGTCAAAAAGCGATTCCATAATCTGACGAGAAAGCGTAAGAATCGAAACATCGTCATCGGTGAAGGCAAAGTCAGAGAGCGAATAATTACCGTATGCGTAGCAGTACCCGCCGTGCTCCTCATCAAAGATAATCGGTGCCGAAAGCTCAACTTCCATATATCGGATGTCCCTGAATACAGTCCGCTTGCTGACACCGACTTTTTCTGCAATCATCTTTGCGGAAGGATATTTTTCCTCACGGATAATCTCGTCTATCTTGAACATCCGGCGATATGCACCCCTATATTTTCCGTTCATACAGTCCTCCTTGTTTTACATAATATATAATCAGCAGTGACAAGATTTGACACACCTGTGTGATAATCTTTAACCATGAAAAAGAAAATAGGTTTAGTCCTCGCTGGCGGTGGTGGAAATGGCGCATACCAGCTGGGCGTTTGGAAATATTTTTGTGAAATCTCACTTGCTCCGTGCGTGTCCGTAATATCGGGAGCATCGGTAGGAGCTTTGAACGCAGCTCTTTTTGCGACAACTCCGTATGATGAGGCTGAAAAAATCTGGACACAGGGCATAAAAGACAAAATATTATTGCCGCAGGAATCTACGGCAAATGCTGTAGGTTCGCTCTTTTCGTCCTTGACGGCAGAAGAGAAGAATGCTGATGTCGCAATTCGTTCTGCAGCCGTACTTGTGGGAAGCGGAATTTGGTCGCGTGACGGTTTGGGAGAAATCATATCCCGCGTTAATCTGAGCCGTCTTTGTGAAAAATCACCCAAAGTTTATGCCTCCTGCTTCGCTGTTTTTCCGCCACTTGGTACAAGATATTTTTGCCTCAACGGAATGGAAGAATCCAGACAGAAAAAAATCCTGCTCGCTTCAAGCGCAATTCCTCTCGTTTTCAAGCCGGAAAGCGTTGACGGAATCCTGTATTACGACGGTGGACTGAAAGACAATGTTCCCGTCACACCGCTTGTCCGCGAAAAATGCACCCACATCATCGCAGTATATCTCTCACCAAGCGACAAGATAAAATCCCCGATTCCCGAAGGTGTAAAACGGATCGAAATCCGCCCGTCCGTAAAACTCGGTAAAAGCGGAGTTCTAGACTTCTCTCCGGAGCGAGTACGCAAGCTGATTGAACTTGGGTACCGGGATTGTAGGAAGGTTTTTCAGACACTTTCTTTACAATCATAAACTGGTTATTGTTCAATCATTCTTTGCGTCTTTTAGTTGTCTGTCTTTTACAGCTTGAATAACTTCATCATCTGAATATGAATTCATCATATCACTGAGTTTATCCATTTCGGCAAAAAGAGCATTCGGGTCGTTTCCCTGAGCAGCGGATTTCAGTCTTTCATTCATCAAATCAAGCTCCTTATCTTTTTTAGCCTTAAACTTATCACTTTCTTCAATAAATTGATTAAGGATATTCTTTTTTTTTGCTAAATCAGATTCTTTTTCCGCCTTTATTTGATTAAGAGACTCCTTTGTTTTTACGCACGAATTTTTAATTGCCTCAGCAGCTTTTTTAGCTTCGGAGGCAATTTTTTCTTTTCTTGTCTGCTCATCCATAGCAAGAATCCCTAAGCATTCATAATCATTGTTGTTAATTTTTCGATGAAAGTATTTAGAATTGAAACTTTCATATCTGCTGGAAGGTCTGAACTATTGAGCTGGCTCTGAACACTCTTATCAAGCATATCAAGGACTTTCATCTTAAACTTTGTAGCGTCATCAATACGCTTTAATTCGACTTTAAGATTTGCATCAATAGTAGCCAATGCCTTTTCTAGTTCCGCATCTATTTGAGCTAGAGCAACACGCTTTTCATTATTACTTTGGACAATGCTTGTAATCATTCCGAAAGTTTCATGAATAACACCAACTCCTGTTTCGGCAACTGCATTCGCCACGGCAGTTACTGGGTCTTTTACGCTGATGTCTACTCCACCTTTTGTTGAAGGTACTTTACCGTCTGTTTTTGCCAACTCATTGAGTGCCATAGAAAATCTCCTTGTATTTATTTTGGGTAGTTTTCTTTATACCAATTTATTTTCTGCAAAATAATTTCGCAAATTTTTTCCTGTGTTTTTAGTTGCGACTGCTTTTTAGTTGCACTCGTAATCCGTCGTTTCAAAACTGCAATTTGTTTGACGACTTCTGCTTTTGCTTCCAAAACTTCTTCAACATCAAGACTGTCGTAACCAGTAGGGGCACGATTTATAAGAAAGCCTATGGGACCGCCAAGTGCAAGTGCAACGCCATCTTCTAAAGATGGGGAAGAAGTATCCCATTGTGTTGCATCAGGACGAATATTAGGCTTGCAGCCTTTTAAATCTTCAATATCTTTTATAGGCTTCATCTGGTCTTGATAGTTTTCAATATAATTTCTGTCTGTAACAGACAGAAGATTTAATGTTGTCTGATTATTCAAAAATTCTTTTAATGTGTTTTCCTCTGTTTTTATTTGCCTGCATAAAGACTGAACGCTTTCATTGTTTTTCTTTATCATTGAATATCTGTAGGAAAGCTTTTTCACATAGGATTTATACTTTTCAACAGTTTCATTGTATGAATCCAAAGCCTGAGAATGCTCAAAATCCCAATCAGTGTCATCTGTAATTGCTGCGATAAAAGACGATATGATGTCAAATAAGCCCATATCGAAATCCTATTCTGTTTTCTTTCCACCGATTTTAATATCGATGTCGTTTGTCAGTGTATCTAATATGCTGCCGATTTTGGTTGCCTTTCCGTCTTCACCATCTTCTCCTCGAAGTCCATCTATTGCACTTCCTGCTTTTGTAAGCACATTATCAATCTTGTGACCAAAGATTGTTGCTGACATATTCTTGAATAAATCTTTACTGTTTATATTCTTCATTTGTTATTCCTTAGATTACAGATTGATACCTGTAGTCAAATCCATATCATCAAATCTGTTGTCATCATTATCACAATTAAGAGTTGCAAGCATATTTTCTGGTTTTATATCCGCTAGCTTAAAAAATGCCTCCCTTTTTTCCTCTGCAACTCTCATAGCGTCCATCCATTCTTTATATGCAAGTGCAATCTGATTATTTTCTTTTATAGCTTCAATAACAGTTTGTCTTTGATTTTCATTGAGCATAGGCAAAAGCATTAATAATCACCCCTCAATTCACCGTCAAAAAATCCCGTCCCGTCTTAAGGCTTCCACATTCAGGACATTTCACGGGTAAAGGCAGCAATGGCTGTTTGGCTGTAAAGCGGCTCTTACATTTATGGCAGATATAGGTGACTTTCTCGCCTGGCATAGAAGGTCGCACACCGTTCTTCAAGTTCATTTTCTTTACCTCCAGGACAATACTACGCCATAGAGTATGACAAGTTTTGTCACTAGGATTATTATTTTTGGTAATAAAAATTATAACACAGAATTTGAAATATTGGTAATAATTATTATTAGCAGTGGTATTTGATTGTACTGTTTTTCGACAGTTAAATTGGAAAATATGCAAAATGACGAAAACGCATATTTGGAAGGTGAGAAAGAAGCCAAAATGCAGGCTGATAAAGTCGGAGAAAGGATTTTACAGCTTAGGACAATGAAAAAACTCAGTCAGATGGAACTTGCTTATGAAGCCGGAATTTCTCAGGGATTTCTTGCAATGGTAGAGACTAAACGCAAGCATCCGAACCTGATTACAATATTCAAGCTCGCAAAAGCACTCAAAGTTAATCCTGCCGTCCTGTTCTCCGATTCAGATTCCACCGATATTCAGCGTGAACAGACAAAACAGCGGGTAATTGAGCTGATTCAAAAAGGGCTGTAACTTCCGACAAAAAACACCGCCCGCAGATAATCTGCGGACAGGGCTTTATTAGAAATCGATCGCTTCTTTTAGTTTCTCCATCTGAATGTGTGAATATGTGTCGAGTATTTGTTTTGACGAATGACCTGTCAGCCGTCTAATATAAAGTTCTGGAACATTCGCATTTGCTAGTCTGCTTGCAAAGGTATGTCTCCACGAATGGAAAGAAATGTGCCTATTTTTCCGTTCTTCTTCCGTGATTCCGATATTTGCCAATGCCTTGCTGAACTGCTCATAGATTCTGAACCTTGCCAAAGGTTTCTTTACATCGTTGTTACTGAAAACAAAATCATCGTCTGTCTTTCCCCAAGAAAGCATGAGAAGTCTGTGCCTCAAATCTTTACTTATAGGGATTGTCCTTGTCTTTCCATTCTTTGTGGGGCCGAGTCCGTATTTTTCGCTCCAGCTGTGCTGAATCACAATGCAATCATCCTTCAAATCCTGTTCTCGTAATGCCTGTAACTCTCCGAGTCGGCATCCTGTATGAAGTGCGAGAAGATTCATAGTGAAAATTGCGAGATTGTTATCCCAGATGTTTTCAAGAGCACTGTCACCAAATAAACGCTCTGTTTCTTCCTCTGTAAAAATTCCTTTTTCGCAAGTGTCTTTCTTGAACAGCATGATTTGAGTGACCGGATTTGTCTTGATGTCGTGCATCTTATAAGCATAGTTGAACACAAGTTTAAGGGCATTTATCTTGAAGTTCAGAGTGGTGTTCTTTATGCCTTTTGCTTTCAGCTGCATAATGAATCTTTCGATGTCGCCAGGCGAGACCTGTGTTATCAGTTTATCCTTGAAAAATGGAATTGCTTCATTAAGGATAAAACTGTTCCGTGCATCCGCACTCGACCTGCTGAAATGGAATCCTCGTTGTACTCTGCCTTTAATATAAGGGCTTTTGTCATAATTATAAAAATCTTTTGCGTATTCGGAAAAACTCAGCCGTGAGTTCGGAATCAGCTTGCCTTGTGCCATTCTGTCCAGACACACTTGAAGGGCTTTCTGCTGGTCTGATTCTCCTGTCGAGTATTGTAATCGTCTGTTGTTTTCATCTCGTGTCACATAGTAATAAATATCCTTGCCGTTCCTCAAATGCTTAAG
>JAGADS010000337.1 GCA_017613485.1 Treponema sp. | reverse complement strand
GGAAAGATGGCAAATCCGTTTGTTCTGACCACGGACGATGGAGACGGAATGCCTGAGACCGTAAACAAGCTGGGCTCAACCTATACTTGGGACGGAACAATCCACTCTGTCAACCTGCCTGATGGACCTGTTGACATGGTAATTCTTGCGTTCGACAAGGCTGGTAACGTGTCTGGCGAAAGATACTCTGTAAGCGTACAGAACAATGCTCCTCGTCTTGCAAAGGTATTCCTTGGAACAGACTTGAACCATAACACTACTTTTGAAGACAGCGAGTTTGAGACATACAATATCGGTGCCGCTGCCAACGCTCCAAACGGAACTGAGGCATACACACTTGCAACAGCAAACTTCAGCACCTATACGCTAAATCCAAGAAGCGAATGGGAAGAAGCCGTTTCTACAAGAAAAGCCTTTACCGTAAAGAAGGACCTTGCGGTTCTGCCTGAAATAGTCGGCGGTAACGGTGAGATAAAGGTCGTATTCAACAAGAACGATACTACCACAGGAGAAAACGGATTCCAGACAGGAACAGCTGTATCAAAAACCGGAACTCTGACTACTCCAAACACCATAACAGGTGATTATTGGAAGTTCAGTGACTTTGGCGGTGACGGTACAAAGAAGGTGTCGTTCACATTCTGGGACAGCACGGAGGAATGTACTCCGGGAACTGACTCTCAGTATGCGTTCCTCAGGATCACGGATTTGAATGTTGACCAGGTTGATGATGTAGATCCGAATGTCGTTATCGAGCCGTTCTTCTGGAATGATGAGGATGACAACAGCCTTTACCAAAACTCAAAGGCAAACGGTCATATAGAGCTTGAATCTGATTGGACCGCAACTGGTACTAGCTGGGATGGAAAGGCAAAGAATAAGGGAACATATCTAGACGCTGACCCGAAGGTCTCTGGAAAGATAGTCCTGCGTGGTACTGCCTATGATGATACATTACTCAAGACTCTCCAGTTCAGCATGACGAACTTTGATTCTTCTGCAGTCAAAACCTTTGCAACATACACAGCGGCTAATGGCTGGACGGTACAGAAAGTTGGCGGTAACAACCCGACTATGGCTTCCAACCACTACGAGGTGACTGTCACAGAGGAATACCTGAACCAGAACGGACACAAAGTCTCATGGGAGATTGCAATTGATACATCTTATCTGAGCGATGTGGCACACACGGATGCAGTATTCAATGTTATTGCAATAGATGATGCCGGAAGATCTTCTGCCAACAGGACCGCAAGTGAGACTGCCGGAGATGCAACAATGCACCGCCCAAGATATGTAATGGACGTTGTGCCGTATATCACTGATGTTAAGCGTAATGAAGATTATAATACGCACCGTTCTGGAATGGGCAATTATCCATTGATGCGTGAAGAAACAGGAAATACTCTTACAGGGTTTAACTTGGGCGAAACAAGCAAAGCAAGACTGTACATCAGTTCTGCTCCGAATGTTATTACAGGAAATTCCGTGGAGGATTTGACTGTAAGTGGAAATACTGTGACATTTAAAATACCAGCTACAGCGGTAGACGGATATTTACAGTACGCTGTACATATTTCTAATACTGTAGAAATTCCGGCATTAAATAACATGAACAACAATGCTGTCTATACCAAAGAAGAAGGCGACACCCGCTGGTACGATGACCGCTTTGTAAAAATATGGCAGAGCAATGCAAACGATAAATTTGCCGCAAGTTACCCGACGTATCCTGCAATGGCAATGGGGTCAAACGGTGACCTGTTTATGTCTTATACATTCTATTCTAAGTCGGTTGTTTACTATAATCAGTTGATGTCTGATACAAAAAATCAAATCTTTACTGCCGGCGACCAGCCTGAAGAAACAGACATTATGGTTAATGGTGCTGATGAAGTAAATGTAATTTACCAGGCAAATCATCACTATGGTGGAACTCAGGATAGATGGTCTGCACAGGCAAGCGGTGCAGGAAGTATAAACCTTTACAATCCATCAGCACCAAACGTTACAACCTATGCAAAAGGTAGGTATTGGAGATTTGAAGGATTCTGGCATAACCAGATGCTTCAGCAGCTTAAGAATGCAAAAGTTGCTACTAATGGTAATAATGTATACCATACAATCTGGTATGACAAAATTACTAAAGCAATAAAGTATTCTAATGTAAATAAATCTGCTACCCAAAACGCTTACATTCCAAATGATAATAATACAGATCGCCCTGGAGAAGTAGGGTGGGTAGTCCTTGATGGTGATGCAGATTTGGACGATATTGTTCAAACAAACCAACGTACTACGAACGGCTATAATGGAGGAGAAGCAACATATCCAAATAATACATTTAATCATTCATATTTAAATGGAGTTGGAAATACATCAATGTATTCTATTGCATTGAGTAAAACACCGGCACAGCGTGAAGCTATTATGAATCTAACTGAAAACAGTTTAAGAAAAGATTCTGCAATCAGTGCAAATGGAAATTATACACTCTATGATTATACCGGAGCTGGAGGTGGTACAGCAGGTTATAGGGCAGATTGTTATGAAAATGTTTCTCCGACTTCTACTTGTGGGGAATATGCTGCAATCTGTGTAACTTCTGCTGGATATCCTGTTGTTGTTTACTATGATGTAGATCATAAAATGCTCAAAGTTGCCCGCGGTATGAGCACTAATCCTAAGGGTATGAATACACAAAATCAAAACAACGGTGCTTCTGCATGGCGTATTCAACAGGTAGCTTTAACTAGCGGTCACCTTGGAAACGATGCATCTTATGTATCTGCTGTAATTGATTCTTCTGGTTATCTGCATATTGCATTCCAGAACAGCAGGGGAGAACTTATTTATACACGTTCTACAAATACTACATCTGCACTTAGTTTGACTCAGGGCTTTGAATTTGATGATGGCTCTGTAATTTTAGACACAAACGGTACATGGGTTTCGATTACGGTAGACAGCAACGATGTTCCTCAAATTGCATACATGGCAAATACTTCCGGATATGATACATTAAAGCTTGCTTATCCAGTTGAAAGTGCAACTGCATTGTGGACAGCTGCTACAACCTGGGAAACAATGTATGCTCCAATGAATGCAAAATCTTCTAATGTTAAGACTTGTGTAGTAGCACGTCCAAGCGGTGCAACAGGCGGACAGCCGACAACACAAACAGATTCTTATTGGAAGACAGGTATTGGCTTTGCTACCTCAGAAGATTACCGTGTAATGAAGTACATCGGTAGTGGAGCAAAAGCATACTAAAGAGTAGTTTACTTGTCACGTTGATTTAACAATTTCCCCGCTCCGTCACATGATGGGGTGGGGATTTTTTTATCAAAATGCACAAAAAGCATTTTCATTGATACCTTGACGGTGCATGTGGGGTATGGTATCATTTTATAAATAATTTTGCTGGAGGTGATTTATGATTACGGAAGAAGCAAGACTTATAAGCGAAAAACTGCGACTTGAAATGAATCCTGTCAGGATCTATCTCTTCGGTTCTTATGCGAAAAACACTTACCATGCAGATAGTGATTATGATTTTTATCTTGTAATGCCGGATGATTCGGGAAACGAGATATTGCTTGGACAAAAGGCATATAGATCTCTTCGGGGTATAAGGAAAACTCCGGTTGATATAGTTGTTGGTCACGAAAGTTCTTTTGAAAATCTAAAAATGCAGCCGACAATTGAACGTGAAGTTTTCCGGGATGGAGTTTTGATTTATGAGAAATGACGAAGAAGGCTTTATTTGATAAAAACCGTGTACTTGAGTGGGTTAAAAAACAAATCTCCACGATCTAGGATTCCCGCGTCGCTGCGCGGGAATGACATTGTTTCGATTAACTGGAATGATACTGGTAGCCGCTACTTCTTATTTTTTCCCAAACAGGGAGAAACCGCCGCCGCTTTGCTGTTGAACTTTGGTGCCGGGTTTTATCCAGTTGAGTGACTTTTTTGCAGAAGATGCCTCGCCCAGTTTTGCGGTGTCATCTATGTAGCCGCCGAGCCATTTTGCAAATGCCGTATCGTTGTTTACAAGGTCCTGTGATTTGTCTCCACGCACAAGGAAGAATTCAACATAAGGCAAGTCACCGTACAGGGCAACAATATTCTCTGTAAACGCAATGAATGCACTGGAAGCCGCTGCCACAACAGGAGATGCAATTGAATACGCACCGTTTCTCAATGACGGAGCACGTACTGCATCTGCCGCAGAAGGTCCTTCTTTTATCAGGTATATCAGCTTGCCCGGTTCATCCGCATTGTGCCTGTGCTCAAACCTGCGCAATACCTCAAGGGTCAGATACTGATACGAAAGAATCAGCTCGTCACATCCTTTGGCACATTCCTCTATGTCAACCTGGTCTGCACGGGAGGCAAACAGCTCTTCGTCAAAGTACATCACGACTTCATCAAGGGATTCAAAAATTGTCTCTGCACTCAGTAAAAATGTGCGGGAAGAAATCGGGGAATTCTTGTTCCATTCAACTGTCGCAACACCGGATGCCTTTCCCATCAGTTTCTGCTGCCGTTCACTCTGAGCCTCGTCTGCATTTGTATTCTCATCATCATTTGACTCAGGTCCTGAGACAACCACATACCTTCCCCTCTGAACGAGTCCATCTGCAAATTTTGTACAAGCCGGCATATCCTTTCCGGCTACAAGAGTTGTTATCGCCATAACCTTAATATACCATAGATTTGAGTTTTTGAAAAGGGAATCAGAACGTCTGACTTGCTGTTGTATTAGGATTAAAATATTGATATAATAGAATATTATGAAACTATGGCTAAAATATTTACTTGGAATTGGTATTGGATTGATTGCAGCTTTATTACTGCCAGTCAACAGTACGCAGGGAAGTGAAATTCTGGATTTTATTCTGGAAATTGTTGTTCGTTTCGGTCGCTACATGCTCTTACCGATGTTGTTTTTCTCGATTATATGTGCATGTTACCGGTTGCGTGAGGATAAAAAGATTCTTAAAACCGGGATTTGGACTTTCAGCGTAATTATCATATCATCCCTTATGCTGGTTGCACTTGGGCTTACTTCTGCACTTATTGTAAAGCTGCCACGCATTCCGATTTCACCGATAGCCGTCGGTAAAAATGCCGAGATTGAGACTCTGGACGTAAAGAATCTTATCCGTGCCATTTTCCCATATACTGGATTTGAAGCCCTTCTCCAAGGTGCATATCTTCTGCCGGTGTATATTTTTGCAGGTCTTGCCGGTGCCGGTGCGGTAAACGAAAAGAACTTTGCACGTCCTGCCATTACACTCTTTGACTCTCTTAGCCGTCTCTGCTACCACGTAATGACTTTTTTCACGGAAATGCTTTCTGTCGGAATGATTGCAGTAATGTGCAAGTGGACTGTTGACTTTGTTGCTGTTCAGGATTTGCAGGTTTTCATGCCGCTGTTCATTTTGCTTATTGTTGATTTTGCCATCATGGCGTTTGTCGTATATCCGCTTCTTACATGGCTGATCTGTCATGAGCGTCATCCTTGGCGTATCCTGTACGCAAGCATCTGTCCTCTTCTTGTGGCATTCTTCAGCGGAGACACAAACCTTACGCTTCCTGTAAGTATGAGGCACAGTCACGAAAGCCTTGGCATCCACAGAAGGTCCAATGCAGCTACACACCCGCTCTTTGCAATATTCGGACGTGGAGGTGCGGCCCTTGTCGTGACAGTATGTTTCCTTCAGATTCTGCGCTCATATTCACGCAACGACATTAATATCCAGACTTCATTATGGATTGCAGGTTTTGCATTCCTGATTTCGTTTGCACTTGCAGACAGACCGAGTGGAGGACCTTTCTTTGCCCTTACACTCATGTGCATGTCCTATGGTCCTAACTTTGAGGCAGGATATCATCTTTTAAAAGGTACTGCTCCGATCCTATGTGCAATAGCTGCAGGAATTGACACAGTAAATGCAATGTTCGGAACCTACATCGTTGCCGTAAAGACAAAGAACATTCAGCCACAGGAATTAAAAAAATACATTTAGGGCAATTTTTGTCATTGCCGGAATTGAGACCAATGTCATTGCCGAAGTTGATGCCACTGTCATTGCCGGACTTGATCCGGCAATCCTACGTTATCATGCAGAGGATAATCAAGATTATCGGGTCACGCCCGATAATGACACAATTCTATCTAATTCAATTCATAATCCAGCGTTGGCGGGGCTTGAACGGTCATGTCATTTTTGATGAACACCGTGGCCTCGTCAAACTTTTTTTCATACAATTCGGGACCCAGCACAAAAGAAACCGTACTCAAGGCATCTGCATCCATGGAGGATGAGCATACCACCGTGGAGCTTAATAGTCCGTTTTGAACCGGATATCCTGTCCTTGGATTCAATATGTGATGATAGATGATTCCGTCCTGCTCAAAATAACGCTCATACACACCGCTTGTAACAACAGATGTCCCGCCTTCAACCTTCAAAAGCACAGGAGGTTCAAGAGCCTCGTTGTTTGGATTTTTTATTCCGACTTTCCAGGGAGTTCCATCCGGCTTGTTTCCCCACACAAGGATGTTTCCGCCAAGATCAATTATGGCACGCTTTACTTTTTCCTTTTTCAGTATCGAACAAATCTCGTCTGCGGCAAACCCCTTTGCAATGCCGCCAAAATCAAGGCTCATCCCTGGCTCTTCCAGAAATACAGTTGCTTTGTCATTTGATTTTTTAAGCTGAACTTTTTTCCAGTCAACGAGTAAAAGAGTTTTTTGAATTTCATCCTCGGAGGGAACCCTTGCTCTTTCTGTGTTTATGCCCCACAGTTTAACAAGAGGTCCTATGGTTGGATCAAATGCCCCGTCACTTTTTTCTGCATAATACAGGGATGCATTTAGCACTGTGTAAACATCATCGCATACTTCAACAGGATTTTTTCCTGCGGCCGCATTTATTTTATTTATCTCAGAATCGGGATTGTTCAGGTTGAATACAGAATCGATTTGATCCAGGCGTTCAAAGACAAGATCGTACAGCCTGTCGCTTCCGTCCTCATAAAGATTTACGGTACAGACTGTTCCCAGGACCTGAACTGTCACCGCTTTTCTGGGCTTGCATGAAAAGAACATCAGACATAGAAAAACAGCAGACAGACAGATCCTGAGAGATTTATTCATTTTTATTCTTTTTCCACACACTTGATGTGAAGCTCATCCAGCTGCTTCTGGTCAACCTCAGAAGGACATTCATCCATCGGTGAAAGTGCAAGATTGTTCTTGGGGAATGCGATTACCTCGTGGATTGAATCCTGCTTCTCCATGATCATCAAAAGACGGTCAAGTCCCGGTGCAATTCCTCCGTGTGGCGGTGCTCCAAACTTGAATGCCTGCACAAGGAAGCCGAATGCCTTTTCCGCACGCTCCTGACTGTAGCCTACAATCTTGAAGATTCTCTGCTGCAACGAAGGATCATTTATACGCATAGAACCTGATGCAAGCTCATAGCCGTTTAATACAAGGTCATAGAGGTCTCCCTTTACGCTGCCCGGATCTGATTCCAGTGTGTCCCAGTATTTTTTCTGCGGAAGTGTGAACATGTGGTGCTCTGTCTCCCAGTGCTGCTCGTCCTCATTCCATGCGAAATACGGGAAGTCGATGATCCACACAAAATGATATTCATCCTTGGGGTTATAGAGGTTAAGGTCTTTTCCAAGCTGCTTGCGTACTGCTCCAAGTGCGACACAGGCGGTCTGCCATTTCTCATCGCTCACAAAAAGCAAGAGGTCATTTTGACATGCTCCAAGCTTTGAGCATACCTCACTTTCTTTTCCTGCAAAGAACTTGGAGATTCCGCCTTCAAAAACACCCTCGCCATTCACCTTCATCCATGCAAGGCCCTTTGCGTGGTTTATCTTTGCAACAGTCTCCAGTGCCTCAATTGTCTTGCGTGAATATTTGTCAGCCACATTCTTTACAACAAGAGCCTTGAGTCCACTACGCTTATGACGCTCGATTGATTTGTCAGAATTAGCCGCACCTGCCTTGAATGCGTTGAAATCAGAAAGGTCTGCCATAAAAGAGGCATCCTGCATCTTAAGATCAAAGCGTAAATCAGGCTTGTCGCTTCCATAAAAGTCAAATGCATCGTCCCAGCTAAGACGGTCAAAGTGAACAGGAAGATCGTAGTTCATCGTCTTCTTGAAAACATGGCCCATCATTGCCTCGGTAACATTCAGGACTTCCTCGCGGTTGGTAAAGCTAAGCTCCATGTCAACCTGTGTGAATTCCGGCTGGCGGTCTCCACGGGCATCCTCGTCACGGTAGCATCGTGCAATCTGGAAATACTTGTCGAATCCGGACACCATCAAAAGCTGCTTGTAAAGCTGAGGGCTCTGCGG
>JAGADS010000336.1 GCA_017613485.1 Treponema sp. | reverse complement strand
GTCAATTGGTGCGTCTGTCTTAGCGTCTTCCCTAACGTGCTGAATGTCAGGGTTGTCAAAGCAGCGAACTACATGTGCAATTACTGTTGTCTCGCGGATGTTTGCAAGGAACTGGTTACCGAGTCCCTCACCCTTGCTGGCACCTTTTATGAGGCCTGCGATGTCAACAAAGTCAACACTGGCAGGAATCTTTTTCTTTGGGTTGAACACGGATGCCATAAAGTCAAGCCTTTCATCAGGAAGGTCTACGACACCGATATTCGGATCTATTGTACAGAACGGATAATTCTCGGCAGAAGCTGGTGCCTTGGTCAAAGCACTGAAAATAGTTGATTTACCGACATTCGGAAGTCCTACGATACCACAAGTTAATTTCATATAATTTTCCTCAAATCAAAAACAGATGCAATAATTATACTGAATTTTAATGTTTTTGTGAACACCGGGAGCATTTTGGGGATGACCATGCTCCACTTTGCAATTTTTTTCTTGTCAATTTGAAAAACTGTGGTATAATTAGCTTATGAACCGGAAAAATCCGGCTAGGAGGTATAATGGCTAAACAGCAGAGGACATGGGGAATCTTTATTATTCAGCTTTCCCTTGCAATTTATCTTGTCGTGACAGGACTATTCCTGGTTACATCAAAGTTAGGAGTATCAATTTCTTCAACAGAAGTTGGAGCACTTCTTTCTGTATTTCCTGCATCTTTAAGACAGGTCTTGGGTATCATTCTTGGAATCGTACTGATTATCTGCGGTGCATGTTTCCTGATCAAGGCATTGGGAAAAGATCTTGGAAAATTTGATGATGTATTCAAGTTTGTTACACTGATAATCTGGATTGTAGTAACTGTCTGGGCTTTGATTTCTTATGCTAAAGATGGCGATTTCAAATCAACTGGCGGTATTTTCCACTGGCTTCTGGCTCTTGCTAAGAACGGCCTGATTATCGGCGGTATCATGACAATCAAGAAGGGCGAGTAATAATTCCCTCCTGCTTATTTAACCGGATTCGCATCTGTGAGTCCGGTTATTTTTTTGCATTCTCATTAAATATCATGTTTAAATCTTTTTCCAGCGGCCTGTAAAGCAGTTCCTTTTCCAGATGTAAAAATGCAGTGCGGCTGATATTTGTTGCTCCGTAACGTGCGATGTTGTCCGTGTATACCTGACTGTCAATCAGCTGTCCTCCGCACTCCTTGAAACTCAGTGCAAAAACTGCAAATGCCGCTTTAGAAGAATTATCTTTTTTTGTGAACATACTCTCACCAAAGAAAACAGAGCCTATCAGAACTCCGTAAAGTCCCCCGGCAAGTTCTCCGTCCTGCCATGCCTCGATGCTGTGTGCAAATCCCTTCTTATGGAATTCCGTGTATGCCTGAATCATCTTTGTGCCGATCCATGAACCGACCTGATCCTTTCTGCTCATGCTGCGGCATTCCTCCATCACCCTGGTAAACGCCTTGTCCATTGTGAAAGTGTAGGGGCAATGCTTTAAGAAACGGTCCAGGCTTTTGGGGATATGAAGGTTTTTCATCTGAAGGCAAAAGCGGATGTGCGGGTTGTAGAAAATCACGGGGTCTCCCTCGTCCTCGTTGAACCATGGAAAAGATCCCTGCATGTATGCTGAGTATAAAAGCTGAAGTGGCAGTGTCTCTATTGCAAGAGTAATATCAGGGTATTCAGGCAGAAAAACTCCCGGCGGTGGAAACGGTAAAATGATATCGGGGTTAAGGTAATCCTGCGGAACATTCTTATACAGGCTGAATATGTCTTCGCTGTTCTGCATTATTTCTTTTCATCCTGATTTGGAATTGAATAATCAAATGTGATTTCTCCGTCTTTTGTGCTGACAGTAACTTTTCCGCCTGCACTTAATTTACCGAAAAGTATTTCGTCAACAAGTGGATTTGCAATTTCCTCCTCAACAACACGCTCAACATTTCTTGCTCCGTATTCCCGGCTGTAACCTTTTTCTGAAATAAGAAGCAGGGCCTGTTTGTCTGCAGTAAGCTTTATTTTTTTTGGCGAAAGCCTTTCTGCAATTCTTGAGACTGCCTTTTTTGCAATTCCCTCTACAATTTTGGGCGGGAGGTGTGCAAATGGAATTATTGCATCAAGCCTGTTCCTGAATTCCGGCGTGAACTGTTCCTCAACCGCATGCTTTAATGTTGCCTCATCATTCTGGCTCTGAGAAATGCCTGCAAATCCAACAGCTCCCTTTTCCATGTCACGTGCACCCGCATTGCTTGTCATGATGATTATGCAGTTCCTGAAATCTGCTTTTGTTCCGTGGTTGTCGGTGAGTGTTCCGTAATCAAAAATTTGGAGCAGGACATTGTATATGTCTGAATGTGCCTTTTCAATCTCATCAAAAAGAATTACCGAATGATTGTCTTTACGCACTGCCTTTGTCAAAAGCCCGCTGTCATCAAATCCGACATATCCCGGCGGCGAACCGATTAAACGGCTTACAGAATGTTTTTCCTGATATTCACTCATGTCAAAACGTATAAGGGGCTCATTCAATGTTTTTGCAAGAACTTTTGCAAGCTCTGTCTTACCGACTCCTGTGGGACCCACAAATAAAAATGTTCCTTCCGGTTTATCGGGGTTTCTTAATCCTGAGCGTGCTTTTTTTACTGCCGTGCAGAGTTTCTCTATTGCCTTTTCCTGACCCAATACCTCTGAGCTTAGTTTTCCGTTTAAATCCGCAAGATTCTTTTTCTCATCAGAAGTCAAGGATTCCAGTGGAATTTTAGTCAATGCGGAGGTCACTTTTCTTATGATATCTGAGTCAACCGTTTTTTCCTCTGAATGAAGCTTAAGGTAAGAGCCTGCCTCGTCTATCAAATCTATCGCCTTGTCAGGAAGCCTTCTGTCTGTTATGAATTGAATCGATAAATCTACAGCAGTCTCAAGGGATTCCTTTGTGTACTTTACAT
>JAGADS010000335.1 GCA_017613485.1 Treponema sp. | reverse complement strand
TCTTTGCCTACAGTCATGCCCCCTCCTACATAAATACCTACACCAGGAATGAAATAAGCAGCATCTGTAGCAACGTCATACCAATTTGAAAAAGTTGGATCGTTTATAGCTTCCAAAAAATCAATACCACCAGATAATATGCCAAGTCTTGAAGAAACATCTCCTAAAAGTTTACTTTCCGTCAAAAAAGCAGCAACCCCAGTTGCAGTACTTGCATTTCCTGCAAAGTCACCTACTGCACTTACAGTATCCATGAAAGTCCCTACAGGCATTCCTATTTTCTGGGAATATTCTGCGATAGATTTCTCATCTTTCTGGATTTCTATTATCTCACCCTTGCTGTTTGTAATACCGATTCCATCGTATTTTATGGTTCCTGCTGAGCCATATTGTCCAACAGTCAGATAATAGTCCCGGATGTTTCTATAATTATACTTATCTGTGGAACTCACAATCATCAAATGCTCAATTTTTCCTGTTTCGTTATTGTAATAATTTTGTCCATTATATCGTTTATCGGGATCTGGACTGCTTGGATTATACAGATTAGCGTTGGTAGAAAATTCCTTTCCCTCGATCTTATTCCCTGTTACAGCTGTTCCCTGAATTCCGTTATTCCCCAACGCATTCTTCCGGTCATTCTCCATCATCTCATTTATATACTGCTGGTCATAGGCACTGTGACGTTCCGGTCCCTTGACTGTATTTGAGGTGGTGCTGTTGGTATTATTTGCTGAACTCGGTGAAGAAGGTGTATTCCCGGGTGATCCAGAGTTACCTCCTGAACCACCTGAGCCAGAGCCATTCCCAGATCCACCTGAGCCAGAACCGCTTCCCGGTCCTGATGCTCCTCCAGAGGGACCAAGGTTAATTGTCTGACCGGGATATATCTTGTCAGGGTCAGAGATTCCACTGTTTTTTGCAACTTCATTTACAGTGAGGTTTGTTCCATTCTCCTTGTTGTAATCATAAACTATCTGACTTAAGGTATCACCTGAGACAACCGTGTGGGTATCGGTTTTAGGCTCTTCTTTTTTCTTACTTCCCCCATTCACCAGAATCATCTCTTCCTCTGTAAGCTCGCGGGCATTTCTTGGACACCTCACCTCCGGGTAAACATATTTTTTCCTGAACAATCTCAACATTTTTTCTTTCCTCACTTTCCAATCATAACTTTTTAACAAAGACTGTACCAAAGCCTAAGATAACTCTTGCCTAAATGGTAAATCAGGATTTTCATTTTGTCAAGCGGAAAAGGTATAAAAATCAGATTTATCTGATTTTTTAAGACTATTTTTTTTTTTTTTCAGTTTATTTTGACTTTTCTCAAGTTTTGTGCTATAATCTGACAATCAAGCAAAGTTAAGGGAACAAAAAGTGAATTATAATGAAAAGTTCTGTTTTGTAAGACAGCTGGACGAAACCGACTGCGGAGCGGCATGTATAGCAATTATCTCAAAGTATTACGGCAAAAGTATCTCAATAGCCCGCATAAGAAATCTTGCAGGAACTGATTCAACAGGTACAAATGCAAGAGGAATTCATAAAGCAGCATCACTGCTTAATATGTCCTGCAAAGCGGTGGTATCAAAAGAAAAAGAATTCGAAAACGATTATGTTTTCCCCATTATCTGTCAGATTAACAGGGATGGTCTTGAGCATTATGTCGTAGTACTCAGGACTAAGAATAATAAAATACTTGTTGCCGACCCTGCCGACAGAATCTCATGGATTAAAAAAGAGCTGTTCATGGAATGGTGGTCCGGCATTTTCTTTGTGCTGGCTCCCGTCAAGGGTTTTGAGGACAACAGGGAAGACAAGTCTTTTTTATCACGCTTTTTTTATCTTGTGTCAGAAGACAAAGCCATAGTTGCAGAAACATTACTGGCAAGTTTCCTGCTTACTGTCCTTGGAATCCTGGGTGCGTTTTATTTCCGCTTCCTTATCGATGACGTTATCTATTCATTCCTTAAGACGGCTCTGGCTGCAATCTCGCTCGGATATCTCATTGCCATCATTTTTCAGAACATTCTGGGCTATGCAAGAAACCACCTGCTCATGTATCTGGGAAACAAGATGGAAGCAACTTTGCTTTTGAACTATTTCCGGCACATATTAAGGCTGTCCCTGGACTTCTTCACCAGGCGCAAAAACGGAGAGATACTGTCACGGCTTTCTGACATAAGCTCAATCAAAAACGCACTGTCAGGCATGACCGTAGGCGTAATCCTTGACTGCGTGATGCTTCTTTTTGGCGGAATCGTTCTTTTCATGTTCAGTGCAAGGCTTGTTTTTATCGCAATGATACCGGTGGTCATCTCCGGGATAATGGTCATCTTATTCTCAAGGACATTCAAGCGCCTTATTTACAGCAGGGCACAGATAGAGGCAGAGAAGTACTCGCATTTTGTGGAGAGCATCAACGGCATCTCAACCATAAAGGCACTTTCCACCGAGGATGACTCCTACGACAAGGCCGAGATTAAAATCATTGACGCAGTACAGAAAGGTTTCGAGCTTGCCAATTTCTCCAACATCCAG
>JAGADS010000334.1 GCA_017613485.1 Treponema sp. | reverse complement strand
GGACCAACTGCTATTGCAATGGTAAAGGAAGATGCCAACGAGTCTGCTAAAGTTCTCTTTGACTTTGCAAAAGATGTCCCGGCACTTGTTGTAAAGGGTGCATGGGTTGAGAATGAACTGTATGACAAGGCAAAGATTGAGGCATTCTCAAAGCTGCCTGGAAAGAAACAGCTCATCGCAATGCTTATGTCTACAATCAACGGTCCAGCACGCAAGCTCGCCGGTACATTGCAGGCCTATGTCGAAAAACTGGAGAAAGAAGGTCCAGCCGCTGCTGCACCAGCCCCTGCTAAGGAAGAAGCACCTGCTGCTGAAACAGCACCCGCTGAAGCCGCTCCAGCTGCCCCGGAAGCATAATTTTTGCACGGGTTAAATTAAATCCATCAGTTTTCGTATGAAAGCTGAAATGACGGTGCATGTAAATTTTAATCAAGGCACTGTCTATTCGCGGTTAGGCTTCAAAGTGCTGATTACTATCCGCGGAAAAATAAAACGTATGCAGAATCAAGGTGACGGTATGTTTCCTTCTGCAACGAATGGTCATTACAAATGACATGTCATCAAAGTATGACAGGAGAAGACAATTATGGCACTTTCAAATGATGAAATCCTTGACGCAATCGCAAACATGACGGTTCAGCAGGCTGCTGATTTAGTAAAGGCAATGGAAGAGAAGTTCGGCGTTTCTGCCGCTGCTCCTGTAGCTGTTGCTGCTGGTCCTGCTGCTGGTCCTGCCGCTGAAGAGCAGACTGAATTTACAGTTACTCTTGACAGCATCGATGCTTCTAAGAAAATCGCTGTTATCAAGGCTGTTCGTGCAATCACAGGTCTTGGTCTTGGTGAGGCAAAGGCTCTTGTTGAAGGCGCTCCTCAGACACTCAAGGAGAACGTATCAAAGGCTGATGCAGACAAGATGATTGAAGACATCAAGGCTGCCGGTGGCGTTGCAAGCAAGAAATAAGCAGTTAGTACTGCACAGTTTTTAACGGACATCTTCCGGTAAATCCGATAGGTGTCCGAAATCAGTTAATTCAAGCTTCAGAAAAGCGTTTCCACAGGGAAATGACTTTTTTGAGGCTTTAGGCGTCTTAAAACACTTTGGCATATCGACTGACGCATGATGTTGCCCGGATCGAAACATCCCGCAGGGCACTGGTTCTTGTGCTGAGCAAAGTCTTTGCTTGTAGCAGCTCCGGTCGCACCAGTTTCTACACAACCCCCAGAGGTAAAGATGTTCGCAAAAAGCAGAAAAATCGAACGTAAGTACATCGGTAAGGATATCCAGGACTTCATGGATCTCCCCGATCTGATCGACATCCAGCTTTCTTCCTACGAATTTTTTATTCAAAAAGAACGCCTGGACAAAGGAGAGCCACTGTTAAATCAGGGCTTGCAGGAAGTATTCACTTCCACCTTCCCAATCGAAAGTCCAAATGGCGACATGACGCTGGATTTTGTATCTTACAGCCTTGATGAAAAAAACATCAAGTACAGCGAACTTGACTGCAAGAAAAAGGGACTTACCTATCAGGTACCGCTTCATGCCTGCATTAACCTGACCTTTAATGAGACAGGCGTTATTCAGCAGAAAAAAGACGTATACATGGGCGACATTCCGCTTATGACCGACCGTGGAACATTCATCATCAACGGTGCTGAGCGTGTTGTCGTAAGTCAGATTCACCGTTCACCGGGTGTAATCTTCAAGTATGAGAAAGGCGTATATTCAAGCCGCATCATTCCATACCGCGGATCATGGCTTGAATTTGAGATTGACCAGAAAAAAGACCTTATCTATGCAAAGATTGACCGCAAGAAAAAAATCCTTGCAACAATCTTCCTGCGTGCATTGGGCTATTCAACACGCGAGGAAATCATAGACTGTTTCTATACGAGCGAGGAAATCAAGATTCCGACCGATGCTGCAAAACGTGAGAAAATCGTTGGAAGAATTCTTTCACGTGCAGTAATGGTTAAGGATGAGGAAACTGGAGAAGAGAAAAAGCTTTTCCGTGCAGGTACAAAACTTCATCCGCATGATATTGATGATCTTGTAGCAAACAAAGTAAAGACTATAAATGTCATCCTGCTTAATGCAAGACAGAATCCGAACAAGAAAGAGGAGCATAATCCTTCACTTGACAGCGAGATGATTGTCAACTGTTTTGAGCGTGAGGAAATTCTTTTTACAAAAGATGGACAGGAAATCAGTGACGAGCCTACCAAGGAAGACTGCATTCAGAAAGTGCACGATGTCCTGAATCCTGGAGAACCAAGTACATTCGAGCAGGCTGAAAAAGACCTCCTGAGCATGTTCTTCAGTGAGCGCCGCTATGAGCTTAGCCGTGTTGGACGCTACAAGCTGAACAAGCGCTTTAACTATGATCCGCCGCTGGAAGATCTTACTCTTACAAACCAGGACATCATCAACACGATGAAGCACCTTATAGAAGTTTATCTCCAGCCGGAACTTGTAGATGACCAGGATCACCTTGGAAACCGCCGTATCCGTTCTGTAGGAGAACTTCTTACAAATCAGTATAAGACTGCATTCTCACGCATGGAGAGAATTGCCAAAGACCGCATGAACCTCAAGGAAGTAGAGACACTCAAGCAGGTAGACCTTATCTCCATAAAGCCGATTGTTTCTGCCGTAAAAGAGTTCTTCGGATCATCACAGCTTTCTCAGTTCATGGATCAGTGTAACCCGCTTGCAGAGCTTACACACAAACGCCGCCTTAACGCTTTGGGACCGGGAGGTCTTTCACGCGACAGGGCAGGATTTGAGGTCCGCGACGTACACTATACGCACTATGGACGCATGTGCCCGATTGAGACACCTGAAGGTCCTAACATCGGTCTTATCGTTTCACTTTCAATATTCACACGCATAAACGAATACGGATTCCTTGAGGAGCCATATCGCAAGGTTGTGGATGGAAAGGCTACTGCCCAGGTTGACTACCTTGATGCAACAGACGAGGACAAGTACTACATCGGACAGGTCACGGAAGGAATGAAAAAAGACGGTTCATTCCCGACTGATTTTGTTTCATGCCGCCACCGTGGTGACTATTCAACACGCTCACCAAAGGACATTCAGTACATGGATGTTTCTCCGCGTCAGGTTATCTCTGTTTCAGCTTCTCTTGTTCCGTTCCTTGAGCATGATGACGCTAACCGTGCATTGATGGGCTGTAACATGCAGAGGCAGGCAGTTCCGCTTCTGTTCCCTGAGCCACCTCATGTAGGTACAGGCATGGAGCAGAAAACCGCATACGATTCAGGTGTTCTTGTAAAGGCAAAACGTGACGGTGAGGTTGTATGGGTAGAAAGTGACCTTATCAAGATTAAGCCGACTGGTGTAAAGGGAGATGTTCTTGATGAATATCCTCTTCTCAAATACCAGAAGACAAACAGTGATACATGCAACCATCAGAGACCGACAGTTCAGGTTGGCGAAAAAGTAAAGAAGGGTGCCGTAATTGCAGACGGTCCTGCAACATTCAACGGAGAGCTTGCCCTTGGACGCAACATTCTTGTTGGTTTCGTTCCGTGGAATGGATACAACTATGAGGATGCCGTTCTTATCAGCCAGCGTGTTGTCAAAGAGGACATGTATACCTCTGTCCATATCCATGAGTTTGAGACAGATATCCGCGAGACAAAACTCGGTCCTGAAAAGATTACACGTGAAGTTCCGAATACCCCAGAGAAGATTCTTGAGAACCTTGATGCCGAGGGTATCATCCGCATAGGTGCAAAGGTTCACTCTGGTGACATTCTTGTCGGTAAGGTAACGCCAAAGAGCGAGACTGATACAACTCCAGAATTCAAGCTTTTGAACGCAATCTTCGGTGAAAAGTCAAAGGACGTGCGCGATTCTTCACTCAAGCTCCAGCATGGTGTACAGGGTGTTGTAATCGGAGTTGAACGCCTTAAGAGATCTGAGGGTGACGAGCTTCCTCCAGGTGTAAGCGAAAAGATAAAGATTCTTGTTGCCGATAAGCGTAAGCTTGTTGTAGGTGATAAAATGGCAGGACGCCACGGAAACAAGGGTGTTGTTGCCCGTATCCTTCCTGTGGAAGACATGCCGTATCTGGAAGACGGTACACCTCTTGATGTATGTCTTAACCCGCTTGGTGTTCCATCCCGTATGAATATCGGACAGATAATGGAATCAGAGCTTGGACGTGCAGGCATGGTGCTTAATGAATTCTACAATTCACCTGCATTCCAGACACCGAGCCAGGAACAGATAGCAGAAAAACTTGAGGAAGCGGGCTTGAGCAAAGACTGTAAGCAGATTGTCCGCGATGGATTTACAGGAGAACCTTTCCTTAATCCGATTTTTGTAGGTGTCATCTACTTCATGAAACTGCATCACCTTGTTGACGACAAAATGCACGCACGTTCAACAGGTCCGTATTCTCTTGTTACGCAGCAGCCCTTGGGAGGTAAAGCCCAGTTTGGTGGTCAGCGTCTTGGAGAAATGGAAGTATGGGCATTGGAAGCTTATGGTGCCGCCAATACCCTGCAGGAAATGATGACAATCAAGTCTGATGATATGAACGGACGCTCAAAAGTTTACGAGTCAATCGTAAAGGGTGATCCGAGTGCCCCGATTGGAGTTCCGGAATCATTCAACGTTCTTGTTCAGGAACTGCGTGGTCTTG
>JAGADS010000333.1 GCA_017613485.1 Treponema sp. | reverse complement strand
TGATGCTGGCTTCCTCTGAGATGTATTTTGACAAGCCTTCAAATGCAGCGGCTTCCGACAATGAATATCTGTGATCGATACATGATAGGTTTTGAAAAATGTTGCGTGTTTCCATGAGCACAGTATGAACTAAAAGAAAGAAAAATTCAATAATACAGGTTGAATAAATGGTGATTTCCCCTTACAATGTCGGAATGAAAAAGATTGGTTTTACAGTTCTTGTCCTGTTGGTTTTTATGGGGCTTTCATCATGCACGGATAAAAATGATTATGTTTCGTTTGAGGAAAACGGTGTTAAGCTCTTAATCAGTCAGGAATATCTTGATAAGGGAATCTCTTACGATTATTACACGTCCGAAATGGCACAGTATCCTACATTCATAATTGCATTTTCGTACATGCCGGCGCTTGACAGGCTTTATGAGCAGGCGGAAGTGATGTGGGACACCATCGAAAGCAAAGAGGCTCAGGATTTATATATGGAAGATTTTGAACGCTCCCTTGCACTTCATCAGAAAATACTTGCATTTGGAATAACGCTTCCTGAATCAGATTATAAGGCTCTTGAACCAGGTGAATATCTTGCAACCCTCCCTGTGGCAGCTCAGAAATATGGATACACATATCTTTTGAGTACAATGGATAATTCAACGGAGGGAATGGACGCCGAGGAAATAGAGGTTTTTAATGACTGCAAGAATTATATCGACAAATCCGTCAAAAAAATCAAAATCTCAAAGCCAGTAGAAAAAAACAAACAGGAAAGTACGAGCAGTTCCGTTACATTCCCGGAATTTGAATCTCCATCTCTTGACGGTGATATTGTTACTGATGATGTTTTCAAGGGAAAGGACATCACTCTTGTACATATCTGGGGAACATTTTGTACTCCATGTATAGAAGAAATGCCTGAGCTTGCTGAATGGCAGAAAAAGCTTGCGCCAAATGTACAGGTGCTTGGAATTATCTGCGATTTAGGTTCATTGGATGATTCTGCAGAAAAAGAAGCGGCTCAAAAGATTGTAAAGGATTCGGGAGTTGAATTCACAAATGTAATTGCATCCGGCGGAATACTTACATATCTTACTTCAGTTCAATTTGTGCCTACCTCGATTTTAGTTGATTCAACCGGTACTATTGTCGGTGAGCCGATTGTCGGTGCCCGTCTTGAGGATTATAAAAAAGCTGTTGAGGATTATGTTTCCTCCCACTAGAACATGATGTTGATGGGAAGAAAATTCAAATCGAATAAAGTGATTTTTGTCTCAGGACTATTGTTGCTTGTGCTTGCCATGTCTTTTATTGCCTGTGGAATATACCGTGGTGAAGTAAAAACAGTTTTTAGCAAGGCCGTCCGTATCTGTCTTGAATGTATCGGAATCGGGTAAGCGGTGCGGAGAGCAGGTTGAATGAAGGTAAAAATATCGAATCCCATAACAAGAAAGATTTTTCAGATAGCTGCATTCGGTTTCTGTAACTCGCATGTACATAATTTCTTGAGCGGCAAAATATATACTGGAAAATGGAAACAGTTCTGTTCTCCCGGGTTGAACTGCTATTCATGTCCTGCTGCGGTTTTGTCATGTCCAATCGGTGCAATGCAGGCTGTCTCATCCTCAATGAATTTTTCCTTTTCGTTTTATGCCGTCGGTTTTGTTCTTGCCATTGGTGTTGTGCTGGGGCGTTTTATATGCGGATTTCTATGTCCTTTTGGGCTTTTACAGGAGCTGTTGAATAAAATTCCGGGGCGTAAATTCAGGCTTCCAAAATGGACTCGTTTTGTAAAATATCTTATCCTCCTGCTTTTTGTCCTGATTCTTCCTGCGTCTAGTTCTGTTTCAGGCGGTACGGGTAAGCCTGATTTCTGCGAGTATATATGTCCGGCAGGCACAGTTGAGGCTGGTATTCCGCTTGTCCTGTCTAATCCTCCTTTGCGTTCTGCGGTCGGCGGGCTTTTCTGGTGGAAGGTCTCGCTGCTTGTTGTTATTGCGGTGCTGTGTGTCTTTGTGTGCAGGTTTTTCTGCAAGGTGCTTTGTCCCCTGGGTGCAATCTACGGTGTTTTAAACAAGGTCTCTTTCCTTCATCTTTATGTTGAACATGACAAATGCAGTTCGTGCGGCCTTTGTGAAAAAATCTGTCCGATGGATGTGGATCCTGTCAAGAATCCCAGAAGTAGTGAATGCATCATGTGCGGTCATTGTGTGCATGAATGTCCTGAAAATGCAATCAGGCTTACGTTCAAGATTAAAGAACAAACCTCTGGATGAAGTCTGCGATACCGTCCTCATCGTTTGTTCTGGCTGTAACAAAATCTGCCATTTCCTTTATTTCATCAAGTCCGTTTTTCATTGCAACACCATAAGTGCACAGCTTTATCATGGTCTCATCGTTGAAGCTGTCACCGAATCCCATTGTGCCGCCGTCAAGTCCAAGATGTCCTGCTAAATATGAGATGGCCTGTCCTTTCCCGCAGTCGGGTGGAAGTATCTCAAGAAAATATGGCTTTGAGATGAATACGCTGGCATTGTTCCCGAAATCTGCCTTTAGTGTTGCCTGTAGTTTCTGCAAAAGCTCCGGTTCACCTGGAATAAGCATCTTTACGAATCCCTGCTTAAGAAATTCCTCGTAGTCCTTTACCACATTCATCTTGAGGCCGCACAGGTCAACGTCAAGCCTTGTCCATTTTGTCTCTTCTTCCGTGTGGATTGTGTCGGGGTCGTATACTTCTGTTACAAGTCCCATTTCCTTTGCACGTCGGTTTGCATGGAGAAGGATTTCCGGGGCAACGAATTGATTGTATATCCTTTCTCTCTTATGCAGGTCAAAGATTGAGCATCCGTTTACGGCGATGATATATCTTCCGCTTTGTGTACCTGCTATCTCCAGTCTGCGTACAAAGGGAAGTATCGCATCCTCAGCCCTTCCAGAGCACAGGACAACATATATGCCCAGTGATGCAGCCCTGCGCAATGTGTGTACGGTTTCTTCGCTTATCTTTTGGTGTGAGTCCAGAAGCGTGTCATCTAAATCAAGGGCAATGAGTTTTACGTTAAGTTTGTTCTGTGGGAGTCTTGTTTCGTTCATGAAAAGAAGAGAAGTGGGGGTGTCTGGTTATCTGACTGTCATTCCGGGCTTGATCCGGAATCCGTCAACGAGATGCTGAATCAAGTTCAGCATGACAATACTGCCTTGACATCCCCAGTTTAATTTTATTTGCCTTC
>JAGADS010000332.1 GCA_017613485.1 Treponema sp. | reverse complement strand
TTTCCCTTTATTACTACTTGGATTTGATTCCATAAGACTTTCATATAACTCTTGCGTTACTTCAGTATTCAGCATTTTTATTGCTATTTCATCAAGGCTAATCATTCTACTGTCTATATAATCAAACCAAGAGATTAATGAAACAGTTTCTTTTACAATTTTTTGCTCTTTTAATGATTTGGTTCCTCGATTATACAGATACATACCATATTTCAAATAGCAATTTTTAAGATTAATAGTAGCTTGACCTGACTTTATCAAT
Organism: Treponema sp.; assembly: GCA_017613485.1. Next base: position 11,285 of record JAGADS010000332.1, on the reverse strand, counting down.
TCAACAATGTCTGATCGTAAACCATTAAAATAAATGATTTTATTATTTCCAAGAGATATTTTATCACTCTTTGCAAGTTCTTTACCTTTAGAATCAATAATATTAAACTCAAATTCATAAGGAGTTTTAAAAGGAGAACCTTCATAGTAATCAAAGGTTTGAATTTCATCTGCCATAAAAGCGTTCAGATAATCGTTTTTTCCACTCATAGGAACAACTTCTAATTCTGGAGAAACCCAACCATAAGCATAATCATAAAACAAAGTTCCATTTCTGTTATAATTCTTATAATCATCTTGTCGAGAACTTACTGAATGTATAGGCCAATCTTTAGGAATTCCTTCCCAATCTCCATAAAGATAATCAAAGGTATAATCAGAACTAGATTTTGCTTTATTTAAAGCTACTTTATATCCTTCTTCAATTACACCAATTGTCTTACTATATCTATTCCCAAATAAATAATCGATCGTGAATGAAACAGTTGTTGTTTTAGTTTTAGAATTTAAATAACTATCTTTTAAATTTACAATAATATCGTATTTGCAAATACTACATCCGTATTTTTCCGTATCTATCAAAAGTTTTTTCCATTCATTATGTATTAAAGATTTATCAAATTTTCCAAGCCCAGGATTTCCTGATTTTATTGCATCTGCCAAAGCATTGTATCTTTCGTAGGCTTCCATTTTGTTCTCTGTTTTTTCATCTGTTCCCATTGCATCATAATAGGCATCCAGTGCATACACCCAGCGTTTCTGGCTTTCATATTCCTTTGCCTTGGCAAGATATTTCTGATATTCAGTCTTGGACTGTCCAAATGCAACCGATGCAAAACTTAGCAAAAATACCACTACACTCAGTTTTCTTGATAATCTCATCTTACAGTACTCCCTATAGAAAAAAGTTTCCTTCTTTAGGTTTTTATTACCTATATAGGTTATTCTAACTTAAATAGGTAAAATATGTCAACTTTAAAACCTAAATGAGCAATAATGAAGCTATGAGTCCTTTTTGGAAAAACGTAAACGAAGAACTCCAGTATCAGGGGATGAATCTTAAAACACTGTCTTCACTCACCGGCATACCATACACTACAATCACCAATGGTCGTAACCGTGCTAACAGCATTCCGACAGCAGATGTGGCTTTGAAGATTTCAAAAGTATTAGACAAACCTCTGGAGCTTCTTCTTGGTGAATCAGCAGAATTGCCCAATGATACTTCAATCAAAGGACAACTCAAACAAGACATCCAGTATCAAAAACTTGCAGCAAAATACAAATCTCTTATTCTTTCACTTGAAAATTGTCCTGAAAAAATTCAAGATTCATTTATACGAATGGCAAAATCAATATCAGAAAACTTTTAATTATTCATTACGAATTACGAATTATGCATTACGAATTAGAAATCCTACTCCCCTTCCAGCATAAGGGATTTTTGATATTTGGGGAGGAACTTCTTTGTGCCGCCGTTCTCGAACTGAACTTCTATCACGTACTCGCCTTCCTCAGAAAAATGTCCGCTTACAATCTGGCCGTGACCCCAGTCATCGTGATAGACGAATGCTCCCTTGTGCCATTTCTGTGCAACTGGATCACCGCCGCCTGTTGTTGAACCGGGTGCAAATGAATCAGGCCGGTCACCCAGGACTGTCAATATACCGTCTTCTATCTCGTTCAGGAATGGAGAGGGTGACATGAACTTTGTCTGTCCGTACATTCTGCGTACTGCACATGAAGTAAGATAAAGCTCGTCCCTTGCCCGTGTGATGCCGACATAAAAAAGCCTGCGTTCTTCCTCCAGTTCCTCTGCACTTTTGTTTTCTCGGGGGAACACTCCGTACTCCATGCCTGTGATGATTACACGAGAATATTCAAGACCCTTGGTGTTGTGCAGTGTTATAAGAGTTACGCGGTCCTGCTCCTCTCCGTTTTCTGCCTCATTCTCAAGCGTGCGGTCAAGCTCGATGTGATCAAGGAATTCAAGAAGGCCTTCTCTTGTGCACGGATACAATGACGCTGAGTTTACAAGCTCCTGAAGGTTTGCAAGTTTTTGGGTTCCTGCAACTTCATCCTGACTCTTGTGGAATTCCTCAAGTCCTGAATCCTTAATCATTGTCTGAACAAAATCAGAAAGATGTTTTTTATCCTCACTAAGCATCGAATTCAATTTTTCATTAACAGAAAGAAAATGCTCAATTCCCTCCGCGGCTTTTTTTGAAAGTTTTACACGCTTACATCCATCTAGAATTGAAAGTCCCGTACTTGCCGCAACAATTTTTTCCTGAGTAGTGCCTCCCACTCCCCTTACAGGCTTATTCACGATACGACGGAATGCAATCTGGTCACGGGGATTTGCAACAAACGAAAGCCATGCAAGCGAATCCTTTATTTCCTCACGCTCATAGAATTTTAACGTTCCGACAACCTGATACGGAATCTTGTCATGCAGGAACTGAGACTCAAAACCGAGCGACTGAGCATTGGTTCGATATAAAACTGCCCAGTCAGAATACGGAACTCCCTTTTTATGTGCATTTGAAATCATCACTGAGCAGAATGCCGTTTCCTCATCCTGATCCGGTAAAAATACAAGCACAGGCTTTTTCCCCTTTCCCCTTTCTGCAACAAGAGTTTTTCCAAGACGGCCTGTATTATTCTTTACGACGGAATCCGCACACGTAAGTATCTCTGAAGTTGAACGGTAATTTGACTCAAGGCGAACGACCTGTGTTCCGGGAAACAAGTGCTGAAAATTCAATATGTTCTGAATCTCTGCCCCGCGGAATTTATAAATGCTCTGATCATCATCACCGACAACGCAGACATATACACCTGCCTCATCCTCCACGCCCGCCAGCTGCTGCAAGAGCATGAACTGCGCCACGTTGGAATCCTGATACTCGTCCACCATCACGACACGATACCGCATGTGTGTATTATGCCTGATGACTGCATTGTTCTTGAGCACAAGTGACGGAAGCAAAATCAAGTCACCAAAGTCAACGTTTCCTGTCTCACGCAAGAGCCTCTGGTATGAATCATAGTAATATGAAAAATCCTCATCCGCATCGATTACAGAAAAATCAGCACTCTCCGGGGTGAGTCCGTAATCCTTTGCAAGCGAGATTTTATGGGCAATATAAGAGGCATCTTTTTTTGTGAGTGATGGAATTGCCTTTGAGACAAGAGTCACCATGTCATCGTCATCATACACGGTAAAATTTTTGTCCACACCAGCCTCGCTGTAATACCTGCGCAAAAAATATGCACCCCACGAATGAAATGTCCTTAGCTGGGCATACTCTGCCTTGGGCTCAAGATGAACAGCCCTCTCACGCATTTCGTTTGCGGCTTTTTTGGTGAATGTCACGGCAAGAATAGAAGCGGGATCTACATGTTTTTTTTGAATCAGGTATGCAATCTTTGTTGTGATTACGCGTGTCTTTCCGGAGCCTGCACCTGCAAGAATCAAAAGTGATGAGCCGTCATGCTCCACTGCCTGCCGTTGAGAAGGATTCAATACAGAAAGATATTCCTCAGCCTGCAATATAAACTCCGTCGATGTCCACCTCTGAGCTTGCAAGAGCCTTTGCCTTTATCAATGCTCCTGGAACAATTGCAGAGACAGCATCAGCATCATCAAGGTCATAGCGGATAACGAAATTTCCGTCTACCTCGGGGGCATCAAACCATGCGCGTCCTATTGCAAGGCCTTCGTCAGTGCCAGACTTGTTTTCGATTATTTCCTCAACCAGAACGTCATATATTTTTCCAATGCGGTCACTCAATCTTTTTATCGTTATCTCTGACTGGATTTTCTCAAGCTCATGCGCACGTTTCTCTGCGGTCTTTTTTGGAACACGTCCCTTGAGTTTTTCTGCGGGAGTTCCTTCCTCAAGTGAATAAGAGAAGCATCCGCTCCAGTCACTTTGAATTGCACTAAGGAATTTTTTTGTATTCTCAAATGCAAGCTCATCCTCACCGGGAAAGCCTGTAAGAAATGTCGTGCGTATGCAGGCATCAGGAAACACGCTTCTTATTTTATTCACCAGCTGGACATAAGTCTTGGACGAGCCCTTGCGGTTCATGCTCTTTATGATGCCGTCGTCACCGGACTGAAACGGAATGTCAAAGTACGGAAGGAAACGTGAGTCTTTTTTCATTGCATCAAGCAGATCAAAATTAAAATGATCAGGATGAATGTAAAGGAGACGCACCCAGAAATCTCCCTTTATCTGTGAAATACGCTCAACAAGAACAGAAAGGAACGAAGGTCCCTCGTGTGAATTGCCGCAGCCTGTCACATCATCATCTTTACCGTAACCATAAGCCGCAAGATCCTGACCGATAAGATTTATCTCACGGACATTTTTTTCCTGCACAAGCTTTTGGATTTCCTGAACAATCTCGTCGCATTTTCTTGAACGGAGCTCACCACGTATAATCGGAATTGCACAGAATGTACAGCGGTTGTCACATCCCTCGGTAATCTTTACGTAAGCAGAACCTTTGAATGAAAGCAGTGTATTACGGTCTGCACAGCACACCCCCTTTTGCTCAGGTTTAACGACAGGACGCTTATCTTCAAAAATTGATTTTACCACAGAGTCAATCTGATTCAAGTCACCGTTACCGAAAAATCCGTCAGCCTCTGGAAGTTCCTTTTCAAAAAGCGCGGCATAGCGTTCGGCAAGGCAACCGGCAAGAAGTATTTTTTTATCTGGATATGCGGATCTGAAATCCATTACAGAATTGATGCTTTCTTCTTTTGCAGAGGAAATAAAACCGCAGCTGTTTACGATGATTAAGTCTGCGTCTGAGGAATCGTCTGTCTGGATATAACCGAGTGATAGAAGATGCGCAATTATGATTTCTCCGTCAACCTGATTCTTTGCACAACCATGCTGATCAAGAAAAAACTTTTTGTGCCTGTCCACGTCAGTTGACTTCCTCTATTACAAGGCGGTATTTGCCGTCGTTTCCGTAAACCCACTTGATGTCCTCTACAAGAACATGACCGGCAGGACCGATTTCGATTGAAATATTCTGTGTACCGGCAGAGACCTGCAGGCGAAGTGCATTGATATTGCTTGTCCAGATTCTTATTCCATTTTGTGCCGTAAGAGGAAGGGCTGCACTGTTTGAATTAAAGTGATTCTCAACCTTTTGATTGCGGTCAATTCTGTAACGGAAAAGACATGTATTGCGGAATGTAACATTAAGAGTAAAGGGGAATGCCCTGTCTGACTCGTATATAACGGTCTGCTTTGAGTTGTCAGTTGAAACTTCCACAGGAACAGTAATTTCCTCACCGTTCTCATCTTCCTTGGTGATTGTTGCAACCGGCTGTGGAATAAGGCTTTCATCCTGAAGGAACATCCTTACCTGTGCACCACGGCTTCCATCCCTTGTATCAACATCGCTGACATAAAGAATCACGTCCGGAATACTGTCACCGTCTATATCCAGAGGCCTTTCTTCTCCAAGATCAACTTTCTGGTCACCTGCAGGAGTCTGTACTAAAAGTGAACCGATTGTACTCTTTACAACAAGAGGAATGTTTCCCTCGCCTTCCTTTGCCGGAACAAGAATCTGATCACCCTCATACATGCGGTTGGTTTCCGTCTGCCCAGAGAATGTGTACTGATGGACTTTCTTGGTCTCAGCCATGAGCCTTTCTTTTTCAAGTTTCTGCTGCGGGATTTTGAATACACCGTAGTAAAGATATGCCCCCAGACCTGCAAGAGATACCAGAACCAGAGCAACGATAAGCGGTACAAGATACTTCTTTTTCTTCTTCTGCAAAAGTTCAATCGGAACAGGTGATTCCTGGATTTTTTTCGCATGATAGAGTTTGAGCACATCATCGCTCTTTAAGCCCAGAAAATCGGCATAGTTTTTCAAGAATCCCACCATGTAGGGTTCACCGGGGAAAGCTTCGTTTCTTTCTTCCTCAAGGCCTTCAATATACTGGCGTGTAATCGATGTTTTTGTTTCTACTTCTTCTATTGAAAGATTTAATTCTTCCCTTGTTTTTTTTAATAGAGCACCGTAGCTTTCCATTTTATGATTTTACTCCTGGAACAAGAAATTGTTGTATGCGTTGATTGAAGACGGCGGATCATACATAAAACGTTCATCGGTGATGCGCACGTTAAGTCCGTAGCCAGTAAAGTCAAAGCGATATACCTTATTCTGCGGAGTTGTAGCCACAATGCGACGTATGAGTTTTGTATTAGGATCTACAGACATCTTGATTGTACTGAATGCCTCGGATGCAGCCCTTCGTGTAAAAAGCAGGTTTACAACCTTCATGGAATTATTTTCATCAAGAGCAACAGGCTCAGCGCTTGTCTCAAACGATACGGAATAATACCTGCGCAAAAGTGTAAGTCCGCGTGGAGAAACCTGGGCATCAGAATTATTTACAACCTGCTGAAGGAGGGTCTGCTGGCTTGGAAGATATATAACCAGCGTGTTTCCGTCAAACATGGCAACCTGTCCGCGTGGAGAAGAAAAATCAACACGAACCATCTCTGGACGGCGGTAAAGGACGTGTCCTGCCATTTTCTTACCGTCTGCATCTATAACCAAATCACACTCAAATGTAATTATTTCCTCATAACGGTCACTTATCTCATTAAAATACGCACTTGCCGTAACAATCTGTGAAAACGCAAATACCGAACAAAAAGCGGCTACAAAAAAGCAGGCTATCAGTTTTTTCATGACTGTCTCCTTAATCTAAAACAATACTACATAATAGAAAATATAAGTGTTTAGGTCAAGTACAAGGGACTGTCCAAAAACAACTAAATGTCATTGCCGTGCTTGACACGGCAATCTTTAACTACTTATATTGCAATTAAAATGACAAGTCTGGAATTTTTTGGACAGCCCCTTGCCTAAGAGTTTTTACTTGCTCGCGAAGGCTCGCATTTTTTGCAAGCAAAAAACCGTAAAAACTCTATGCAGATAAACGTAAGTAGTCCGTTAAAATAAGTATTTTATGGCAAAATTCAGGTCGGTTTCGTCGTAGGTGGGGGTCAGGCTGAACAGGCCGTGCATTCGGACGGTGGCGGTCAGGGTCATTTGAATGGGCTTGAAGGGGGTGAATGATATCTCTGCCATGTAACTCTGGTTTTCGTAGCTGCGGTAAAGGAACCTCTCATAGGTTGTTGCCATGAACGTCAGCGTGGTTTTGGGCAGGTTCACGCACATGGACAGGCGGGCCGCTATTGCATGCTCAGGATGAACATAGTCTTTTCTGTCCGACAACTCACACAGCGTCAGGTAATTCAGGATAAAAAGACCGCTTGTTTGGAAAAAAACCGTATTATTAGGGCGGAATTCCAGTGAAATTCCAGAAAGCTGACACGTATCCAGTGTGGATAAATCATAAAAATCCATGTTTCCGATTAAAACCAGAGCAGGCCTTATGTGTTCAAAAGTAAAAGGCCGTATTTCAAGCTGTGTGGTAAGGTATGCCTGCTGATACTGAAGCTGAAGCCCCACAAAAATCTGGAGGTGCTTTGAGTCCGCCTGAAAAATTGCCTGTCCAAGTACATTCTCTGCCTCTGGCGCACTGTTTTTAGTATGAAATCCCCCAGCAAGCCCCGCAAACGAATATTTTTCAAAAAGAGGATGCTCAACAGATGGTAAAGGCTGTTCTTCCTGTTCAACCGGAGCATTTATCCTTGGAACAGATTTCTCAGTCTCGGCATAAACAAACTGTGCCACAAGCGGAAATAATAGGATGAATGATGCTTTTAGGAAAACATTCGCTTTCATTGAAAAAAAATCTACTATATTTTGTCCTATTCTTCAAGATGAAGTCATGAAATAACAATTGTCAATTTGAAGATCCTCGATGGGAAGGATCTTTATTACAATTTTATGTTACACATAAATTTATCTTAAAAGAAAAAAGGCACCCCATTCCTGAGGCACCTTCTATATTGTGTAAATCTTAAATCAGCGGGGAATTACTTTTTCTGTTGAATTTTGTCCTTTTCCTTCTTGACCTTTGTATCAAGAATATCCATCAGCTTGTTAAGTCCGGCGGCAAAATCATAGTCATCTGATGCAACATGTGCTGATGCTCCCCAGCGGAAGTTTATTGTGGCATCAAAATAGTATTTTTTGTCCTCCTTTACCCTCAGTGCCAGATCGATAATCAATTCATCGGCATAAGCAATACGCTTGAGCTTCTGTTCAATTAATTCGTTCTGGTCCTTTTCTAATGTAAATCCCTGTGCTGATACTGATTTATTCATGGTTGTACTCCTTGTGAATATAATTGCATTTACGGCAAACTGCCATCTTTTAAAGTATACTATGCTTTCCTGATTAAGGCAAATTTTTTTTGTTCTATCATGTGCAAATACTTTTCAGACTATTTAAAGAAACCAGAGTTATAATTATTTTCAGAATTTACAAGGAGTGTAAATTGTCACACGGATTCGAAATTACTACGTAATTTCCCTTGAGTTTTTTTTAGAACCCGATTTGATTATGAGGAAACATGTTTCTTTTCACAAATCCTTTCCGCTTTTAGCCTTGATGGTGCTCTTTGTCTTTTTTCATGCCCCGAAAGCTCATGCCGAGGGAAGCCCGGAATTATTCAACTCTGTAAACTATGCCGGTGTAACGCTGGGATTGAACACTGGAACAGCCGCAGACGACTCAGTTTTCTTCGCACAGGCAGACTTTCAGTACAATCTCTATGACTTGATTTTTTTTGCAGGAGTTCAGGGCTCAGGTGACGGATGGAGCATAACAGGTTCAGTGCAATACTGGCCTTTTACTTGGAACCACTTTCGGCTTGGAGCAAAACTCATCTACAATCTTGACATATACGGTGACATCAGCATAACAAACAGCATTCTTCCCGGACTTACACTTGAATGTCAGCCTATCTCATGGTTTGCATTCAGGATTGACGCATACTATCTTTTCAAGGGACGCTATATTTATGCACTTGGGGACAACGGATTTTTACCGACTAACACATTTGCATTCAACCAAAGGCTGTATTTTTACCTTCCATTCAACATAACGCTATCACAATACGTCGCGACATACGGAACATACCGCTACACTCAGCCGGCAGACCTGGTACTAGGACTAGAGGCTATCTGGGACATGAACGAAAGCTGGCAATTCAGCGCGGACATAACTTCACGGCAGATTATATACTATATTTTCACCACGTCATTTAATGCATGGGAATTCAAATTAAGTGCGAGGTATAAGTTTTGAAAAAATTAAAGGCCATTTTATCATGTACTGCATTCATCCTCTACATCATACTCCCAAGCTCATGTTTCTATTCTCCACTTGAATACTTCAACAGGAGTGACAATGCCGACAAACGTGCCCCGGAAATTAAGGAATTGAATGATTCTGAAACTACAACCCTAAAAGGCTCACTGGGAACCAGCTACGACATACTTGTAATGACTGACATTCACTTCGGGCAGACACACAGAGAGCGTCACGATGATGATGTTCTGGACTGGCTTGATTCCCTGGGAAGTAAACCAAAATTCTGCGTGAACATGGGTGATACGGCAGACCACGGAAAGGAAAGTGAGTTTGACGATTACCTTCAGTTTGAATCACAGATTAAAACTCGAGTTTCCCCGGTCTATTCAATTATCGGGAACCATGATTTACGAAGCGACGGATGGTCTTTTTTCAATGACAAGCTTTATCCATACACTTCATGCTATCATTTCGAGACCACCGGCATGAGCTATTATTTCCTAGACAATGCGGACGGTACCTTTGGCAAAAAACAGCTCAAGAATATTGAAGATGCATTCAAGAGCGACTCAAAGCCCAAAGTGATATTCATGCACTGTCCGATATACCACGACAAGGCGAACCTTGCATCTGCCGCCGCCCTGCAGGATACTCACGAAGCAGACAAAGTATTGACCCTCTTTGCCCAAAACAATGTGCGTCTGGTCATGGAAGGCCACAGCCATGCTTTTAAATGCAACGACTTCGGTTCATTTACAGAATTCAACGTTCCAAGCTATGTCCACTCAAGGGCATGGGGTGTAATTCATATTGACGAAAGCACAGGAAGCGCAACGCCGGAGTTGATTACTAATTAATTCGTAATTCTTAATGCGTAATGCGTAATCAGTTTGCATTTAGGACTACTCGGAAACCGGTGTTTGAATATGTTCTGTATGGAGATTCTGCTGACCTGCAATTGACTTGAAGCTTTTCAATGGTTTCGTCAGTACAATCTGCACTACCACCTCTAAATACACGATAAGAACCATTTGTCGGGCCACTGAAACCTGTACCTGAATCTACCGGATTATTTACAGCAGAACTGGATTTATCCCAACACCACTCCCTTACATTTCCGCTCATGTCATAAAGGCCTAGATAATTAGGATCCAGTGTCTTAACATCGTCAGGAAAACCAATACCATAAACTGCAACTTCTACAGCATCGTTATTTCCGCTGTATGTATCTTTGGCATCCACATCACCACCGCGGGCTGCATATTCCCATTCTACTTCGGTAGGTAGGCGGTAACCGTTGGCTGTAAAATCGCATGCTATCCCATTCCATGTTGAATTATTTGATGCAGGACCACAGTATTTTCCATCTGTAACTTGTTTATTATCCCATTGCTTTGGATTTGTATTTCCATTAAGGCTGTAAACAGGATTTCTTTCTTCTGCCATGGAACGTAAGTTGCAGTATACTATTGCATCGTACCAGCTAACATAATAAACAGCTTTATTATTACTACCAGATACAGAATTAGCCCCACTATACCTGCAATAGGTCTCATATTCTTCCTTTGTAACCTCATGCTCACACATATAGAAATTATTTATTGCAACAGTGCGTCCGTTTACAAACACGTTGGATGCCGGGGTATTACCATAGGTTGAACCATTTATATTTCCACCCTGGACTAAGACAAAGTCTTCTGGCACCTGTAAAGCCTGTTCAAATGTTGCTTTTACCACTGCATTATAGGCTGGCATCGAAAATGTATATGTTGTGTCATTTATTTTTGTTGGAGTAACAGATTCAGTTTGCCATTCATTTTTTATCGTCAGAGTTTTTAAACTATAGTCAGCTGCAGGTTTTACAGTAAGGGTCACTGTTTCTCCTTCTTCAACTGATTCATCGGGGGAAGCCGTTACAGTACAACCTGACTCTGACGGTATTGCCCAGACATCCACACTATAAGTCACAGGACTTGGAGGATCTCCGCCTTCATCTCCAAACACAAAGGA
>JAGADS010000331.1 GCA_017613485.1 Treponema sp. | reverse complement strand
CCTTCTTCAATGCATCTTCCTTGCTCTCCGCATAGTATCCGCTCATGTTCCTTGACTCAAGTCCCTTGATGATTTTTGCCGCTAAAAGTCCGTTTCTCTTAACAATGTTCTCATTCATTCTGACACCTCTCCCTTCATTATATTTTCATACCTTCAATCCGTCAATTATTTTTTTATTTCCTGTGATTCAGTTTCTACCCATGCAGGCTCGAATCCGCTTGCAAGTGCGATTTTCCATGAACCGAGGTTTGAAAGGCTTGTTCCGTAATAGGGGATTGCTCCGCGACGGAAACACTCATTTCGTAAAAGTGTAACCAGAGTCGTACCGATTTTTCTTCCACGGTATTCGGGAAGCACATCGATTCCAATCTGCCACATCTCAGGACAGTCAGCAGAGCAGCCTGCCATTCCCATGATTTTGTCTCCGTCCAGTGCGATTATGGCAAGCACATCCGGCCGATCCGGTTTGAATTCCTCACATAGTGCATTGGGAAATTCTTTTCTGCCATAATATGGAGAGATGTCCTTTTGCTCAAGCCATTTGATTTTAAGATCTGTGTTGATTTCCAAAAGTTCAGGCTTAGGCAAAAACATATGGTGGGTCAAATTCATTTTATAACCATATTTCCTGAGCTCAGTTTCAAGCTCAAAAAAATGGTTCTGCTCAAAAAGCCAGAAACCCCTGTTGTCTTTCTGCCATTCCCTGAGCCATGGATGAATTTTTTCATTTGCGGAAATAACTGTATTGTTCCCGAATGTCGCCATCTGCAAAAAGAATTCCTTGTCGGAAAATCTTCTTCGCTTTTCATGCATTGCCGCTTTTGTGATTATGTTCACGTTTCCAAAGAAATCGTCCGGGCTGCAGTTGAATTCATAGGACAGCTGTGTCTTTACCGCCTGATATATCTGTTCTCTTTCAAGCATTTATATCACCTTTGATTTTCATATCTCCATCTACACTGTCTTTTTTGTAAAGTGCCTTTAGTGCAATCGGTGTTGTTATGGAAGAAACGATTATAAGAAGGATTACCGCAGTAAAAAACGCATTGTCAAGAATTCCTGCGGCAAGACCTCTTTGTGTTACAATCAAGGCAACCTCTCCACGGGTCATCATTCCGATTCCGATTTTAAGGCTGTCATTCCAGTTGAAGCCTGTGAGCTTTGACACAGATCCGCATCCTATGATTTTTGCTGCCATACCCACAATCACAAATGCAACGGCGAAAAATAGAATTGAAAGATCCATTGTCTTGATGTTTGTCTGCAGACCGATTGAGCAGAAAAACACAGGACCGAACAGCATGTATGAGTTTACGTCCATCTTGCGTGCGATATACGGGGAGTCCTTTGTTGAGCAGAGAATTACACCTGCGATGTATGCACCCGTGATGTCTGCAACACCAAAAAAGTGCTGGGCGATATATGACATGGAGAATGCCAGTGCAAGACCAACGATAGGGATGCGTCTTTCGTGTGAATGCTTTTTCTCGTAGCGTTTGAAAACCTTGTAGAAGATATAACCGAGAATGATTGAAAGTGCAAAGAAGAGGATTGTCTTGATTATAGTCTCTATTATTGCGCTTCCTGAGTCTGTTGATGCATTGTTTGGATTCAAGCCGATTACAAAGGTCAGGATGATGATTCCGATTACGTCATCGATTATTGCGGCGCTTACGATTGTTGTTCCGATAAACGATGAAAGCTTTCCCAGCTCCTTTAACGTCTGGACAGTGATGCTTACCGATGTAGCCGTCAAAATGGTTCCGATAAAAAGAGCCTTGTAGAATTGAGTTGAGCCTATCCTGTCAAATCCGTAGAAGCACATGAAAAGGACAACGCCTGCAACCAGTGGAATTGCAACACCCGCACATGCGATAAGAGTAGCCTTAAATCCAGATTTCTTTAAATCCTGAATGTTTGTGTTGAGGCCTGCGTTGAACATAAGCATGATGACGCCGATTTCCGCCATGCCCGCCATAAAGTCAGATGCCTGCACCCATCCCAGGACACTTGGACCGATTAAAAGGCCTGCAATTATTTCACCTGCTACCTGTGGTGCCTTGAGTTTGCGTGCCACAAGCCCGAACAACTTTGCGAAAATAATGATGATTGCAAGCTGCCTGACGATATCTACGGTTTCCATTCGATTACCTCTAGTTAAATTGAAAAGCATATTATCACTTTTACATCTTATCTTCAAGACCGAGGAAATTTGAATTTTCTGACTGTATTGTCCTAGATGACGCCCTGGCTGTAGTCAACAAATCCCGGAATGTTTTTGGCAAGTTCCTGCATACGCCTGTCATTCTCCGTGATAGTGTCTGCAATTTCCTTTAGTTCCTTGCTTATGTCCTTCGGCATCTCATAGTCTTTCTTGTAATGAAGCTGATGCTCAAGGCTTGCCCAGAAATCCATTGCAATAGTGCGGATCTGGATCTCCACAGGAATCTCACGCTTCTGGTCGCTGAAGTAAACCCCGACTTTTACGATTACATGAAGGCTTCTGTATCCGCTTGGTTTCGGGTTCTTAATGTAATCCTTCATCTCTATCAAGTCTATGTCGTCCTGCTGAAGAAGCATCTGGGTCACGTGGTAGACATCGCTTATAAAGGGACATGTCACGCGTATTCCCGCAATGTCGTAAAGCTTGTTAACCATATTGTCAACTGTGAGGGCAAGACCTTTCCTCTGGAGCTTCTCGGCAATGCTCATGGGGTCCTTTATGCGGCTTGTGATAGTCTCTATAGGGTTCCGCATGTGGCGGCTTTCAAATTCATCCTCGAGTATCTCAAATTTTGTCGTTATCTGTTTTATTCCGCTTTCATAAAGCATCAGAAGCTGCTGAAGTTCCATTGCCCTGTTCAGGATATCCTGCGGGTTTGAGAGTATGTTCCTGTTGTCCTCTGCTGCCTTTTTTAATATAAGTTCATTGTTCATACAGTTAAATATACTAAAAAAAATGTCAATCGGAAAGAAAAAAATTATAAAGCTATACTGTCATTCCGGGCCTGACCCGGAATCTCTCTTTGCCCTGTCAGGTCAACGGGGGATCCCGAATCAAGTTCGGGATGACACATTGTCGTTGCGGGTTAACAATGCCTTAACAAGGAAATAGAAAACTGAACTTCCTATGATGGCTCCGATTGTATCTGCACACCAGTCCAAGAAAGAACAGCTTCTTCCGGGAACATAACTCTGGTGGATCTCATCGATTATTCCGTAAAGCGAGATCACGACAGCTGGAAGTAAAATTCTTTTTGCAGCTGTAATTCTTCGTCCATCAAGAGGCTTTAGTCCGAAAAATGCAATTGCCGTAAAGAAAGCAAATCCTGCAAAACATACAAGATGAACCACCTTATCCGATAGTTGAAAATCTGGCAGCGGAACATGGGGCTGGGAAGAAAGATACCAGCTGCAGCATCCGATGAATACAGCAGGGACCCACCGCAGGACTTTCAGTATTGTTGAGGCTGTCCTGTTCATTTAGCCACCGGTTTGTAATAGAGTGTTGCGCCGCGTCTTCCGTTTGTGGAGGGTACACGCTGAATCTCAAAATCATCGTCAAGATACTCAATCAAATCCGAAAGTTTCTTGAATCCATAATCCACTGTGTCAAAGCCCGGATCCTGCCTCTTGAAGAATGAGCCTGCCGCGCTTACGTCTGCCCAGCCATTGTCGTCTGCATAACGGTCATAGGCTGTCATAAGGAGCTTGTAGATTTTCCTGAACTGCCTGTCCGTCATTGTCTGATCCGGTGCATGATGGAAGAATCCAGGTCCTGAAGTCTTTGCCTTTGCAGAGCTCTTGTGAGGCTTGTGCTTTATCTCCTCCAGCTTGTCTTCTTTTTCCTCATCTTCCTCTTCCTTGAGGTTCTCTATGTAGATGAAGTTGTCGCAGGCGTTTACAAATGAGACAGGAGTTTTCTTCTGACCCACGCCGAATACAAAAACCTGGCTTTCTTTTAGCCGTGTGGCAAGCTTTGTAAAATCAGAGTCACTTGTTACAAGTGCAATGGCATCATATTTGTCCGTGTAAAGAAGATCCATGGCATCGATTATCATTGCAGAGTCGCTTGAGTTTTTTCCCTGAGTGTATGCAAACTGCTGAACAGGAATAATTGCATTGTCGTTAAGCTCTTTTTTCCAGTTCTTGAGCGTGTCCAGAGAAAAATCCCCGTAAGCACGCTTTGTGATTATGTGCCCGTGAACAGCAATTTCCTGCAGTATCGGACGGAGCTTTTTCCCAGGTGTGTTGTCTGCGTCAATCAAGACAGCAATCTTTTTCTGCTCGTCAATATCAATCATCCTCTCCTCCTGTCGTAATGTCGGAAATGCTTTTCAGGAATTTCTGTGCGACATATTTTGAGACATAGAAGCGGTATGGTGTTACGTTTGCTGAGCAAAGGAACTGATCTTCATTGTCTTCTATCTCAAAGAACTGAACGCTGTATGTTATTCCGTTTGAGATAAAGGAAAGACTTCCGGCTTGTGTGACAGGCTGATTGAATGTTTTCTCATCAACCCATGAGATTGCATTTAATGTTGAGATGTATGTTGCCCATTCGCTGACTGCTTCCTGCTGAGCACTTTCTTGTGAATTTGAGATTACCCATGTGCTTTCAGGTATGCTGATTCCCTCGCTGTTTTCGTCATTGACTTGAGTATCAGGAGCTTTTGTTGTTTTTGTGAGTGTAAAGCTTTCTCCATCCTTATTTACCGTTATCTGTGTGATTGAATCATCTGCCACTCCATAGACATCCTTTGACCTGAGGTTGTCCAGTGTTGTTGCATAGATTGTGTGCATTGACTTTGAGCATATAAGAATCTGATTTGAGTCATCAACTGTAAGATAGCTCTGTGTTCCTGTGCTTGAGTTCTTACCTATGTAAACAGTTCGGATGGTTTTATCTCCAGACTTGACGGCAACTGTAATGCGGGAGTTTGAATCAAGACCGAATCTTTCCTCGTTGGATGAAGAAAGTTTTGCTGCATTTCCAAGGATGTGGATATCCTTCATGTTGTCAAATAAAGAAGATGCACTTGAGCTGCTTGCACTGTATGTCTCTGAGCTTCCTGCACTTGAAACTGTGTAATCATCTCCGTTTTTATTCAGCGTTATTGCGTTGCTCTGGTTTGTGCCTGTGTAAAAAACTATGGATGTTATCTCATCCTTTGTTGAGATTGTATATGTCTTGCTTTTGTTCCCAAGGGAAACCTGAAGAATATATACGAATAGCAATACTGCTGCAAGTGAAAGTAATACTATTTTCTGAACTGCATTCTTATTCATTTGTCTGCCTCCGGTTTTTTCTTTGAGTCTTCACGGCTGTCATCTGGATCGTATTCAAGACGGATTTTGTTTCTGTGCTTCTGTCGTACAAGGAATACGATGCCAAAGATTATGGCAACAATTACGGCAAGACCAAACTGGTTAAAGTATTTTACCACGTTTACGAATGTACCTTTGTTCTTTGTCAGAGTATTCAGGCTTAATCCCTTTGTCCTCATAGTACATACATCTTCGTTTCCGTTCATGTAGTCAAGTGCATTCATAAGGAAAATGCCTGTGTTCTGGAAAACCTGCTGCTGGAGATAGCTTCCTGAGATTGTAGAAGTAGATACAACCAGGACTTTACCGTTTTGTGAGCTGTGCTTTAAGTGTGAGGACTGCTCAAATGCCCTGTCACTTTCGCCAGATTCAGGCTTTGATTCAAATGCTGAGTCAAATTTTCCTTCGACAAGAACTGCAAGATTTTTTTGTGACATCTCAGTCTCAGCAGGAGGAATTATGTATTCAGGAGAAAGAATAAAGTTGTCGGTAACAGTCCATGCTTCGTCAGATGAACTTGCAAGAATAGTTGTTGTCTGATCTTTCTTTTCTTTTGCTCCGCTTACATCGATTGAGCCTGCCATGAATTCAAGAACATATCCTAAGTTTTTTGTAACAGGATGTTTTTGGTTCAATGAGTTTGATTCAAGCATCGGTGCAAAATAAATGTCTGTCTGTCTTCCTGTCCACTGGTCCTGTGATGAGGCGCATTTTTTATCCATTACATAATCGTTGTTCATCTTGATGCCATATTTGTCAAGGAGCTTTTCAAGGCCCGTGTTGATTGGATCATATTCTGGCATTGAATACATGTCCTGACTCTGTACTTCCTCAAATGGATCCATGAAAAGAAGAAGGTTTCCTCCCTTCATAAGGAACTGGTCAATTTTGTAAAGCTCTGCATCAGTGAATTGAGTGCGCGGTCCGTTTATCACGACAGCCTTTATATCAAGTGGCAAATCTTCCTCTGCAAGATTAACAGGAACAAATGTGTATGAATCCTGAATCAATTCTGCAAAAGCGGCTGCACCCTGGTTTGCATCGTTCAAGTCAAGCTCTCCGTGTCCTGTAATGTATGCCACGGTTGAAACATTGGATGCAAGTGAAAGAAGGTTTTTCTCAAGATCATCTTCTATAGAATCAAGTCCCATCATTGTGTATTCAATTTGTCCTGCAGTAAGGTTTATGGTCTGTCCTATCTGAAGCTCAATGCACTTGCTCTGGTTGCCGCCCTCGATTACTACTGCCATTGTCGCGTTTTCCACAGGACCGCCATTCTCCTGAATCGGGAAAACAGGAACACCATACTGCTCCTGAAGTGAAATGACATCCTGTGCAGGAGGATCAACTTTGTCAAAGGTGATGATGTTCTCGTATTTTTTGTTGAGAGAATTTACTGCCGCCATGACTATAGGCTCAATTTCTCTGTAACCGTTTATCTCAAGCTTGGAAAGAATTGATGAGTTGAAGAGCGTGACTTTTACTCCACCCTGTAGTGAAGAAAGTGCGTTTGCCGAGGAAACAACCTTGCTTATTGCATTTGTAATTTTGTATTCAAGACCGTCAGAGGATGTGATGCCGTCAATGACTTCTATCTGATCCTGATATGAAATGACCATGCCCATGAATGCATTAGTAAAGCCGACCTCGTTGTTCTTTATTTCCCTTATCTGAATCTGCTGGATTCCGTAGCTTGAGGCAAGATTAAGGTTCTCGTCTTTCTCCATGTCAAAGAATTCATAGCTGAAATTTCCGTTGCCTGCTGTACTGTACTCGGACAGGATATCGGATACATACTGCCTTACTGTTGAATACTGTGAAGGAAGCTTGTCATTAAAGAATACCTGGGCAAAGACAGGCTCCTGAAGTGTCCTTACAGTCTGTTTGCTGGAATCAGAAAGTGAGTATGATTTTGGGGAAGTGATGTCCCACCGTTTGAATGCACGGCTTGCGACAAGATTTACAAGAACCAGGACGATTGCAAAAAGAAGCACGATTCCTGAACGTCTGTTGAACCATGAAGAAATTTTGTTAGGATTATTCTGTTTCATTTTTTATCCCCTCCTTGAATTGTTGACGGACTGCAGGGTCAATATAAAAAACAGAGCGGTCAGTGAGATAAAATAGATTATGTCACGTGTGTCAATGATTCCGCGTGAGATTGACTGGAAATGACTTGTTGCTGAAATGAATGTAAATAGCGACACAAGAGGTCCCGGAACAAGCGGCATGAAATAGTTTATCATGGAGAAACCAAGACAGATTGCAACGCCTACAAAAAATGCAATAAGCTGATTCTTTGTGATTGCAGAGCAGAAAAGTCCGATTGCACAGAATGAAGCGATTAAAAACAGTGAGCCAAGGTAACCGCCGATAATCGGTCCCATATCAGGCTTTCCGAAAATGCAGCACATAATCACGTAGAATGCAGTAGGAAGAAGAAGGATGATGCATGAGACAAAAGATGCAAGATATTTTCCAACCACCACATCGCGTGTCGTGACAGGAAGTGTAATCAAAGTTTCTATTGAACCGCTTTTCTTTTCCTCAGCAAAAATACGCATGGTCATTGCCGGAATGAAAAAGCTCATTACGCGCGGCAAAGTTTCAAAAAATGCCCTGAGCTCCGCCCGCTCAATCAAAAAGAAAGTTGAGACAAAAGAGATGCCCGTGTAAAGAAGGAACAGGGCACAGACAATATATGCCATAGGGCTTGTAAAGTAAGATTTTAGTTCCCGTTTAAGTATGATTTTCCAGGGTCTGGTATTTTTCATTTTTCCTCACCTCCTGCAGTAAGATTTCTGAACACATCCTCAAGACTGTCTTTCTGCATTTCAAGACCGTAAAGCTTCCATCCTGATGAGACAACAAGAGAAGCAAGGTTCGGCCGTATGTCTGAGTTATTGCTTACGCCGACGTTTACGCAGAGTGTGTTCTCCTCACCGGCTGTAATTGAGCATGAGGCAACACCTTCAAGCTTTGATACTGCTGCCTTAATTTCATCCTGTGTGCAGCCTGCCACTTCCATTTTGATTCTTAATGAATGACCGTAGCTGTCCATAAGGTTCTGTGTTGAGGAGTCTGCAACTTTCTTTCCGTCTGATATAATGATTACACGGTTACAGAGCATCTCAACTTCGCTCAGGATATGGGTAGATATGATTACAGTTTTAGTCTCGCCTATTTTCTTTATTAACGAACGTACCTCGCTTACCTGATTCGGGTCAAGGCCTCCTGTCGGCTCGTCAAGAATAAGTATCTCAGGGTCGCTCATAAGTGCATGTGCAAGACCTACACGCTGCCTGTTTCCTCTTGAAAGATCTGAAATGTTCTTGTGCATTACTTCCTTGAGTCCGCAAATCTCACAAAGCTCTGGAAGCTTTACAAGAGGATCCTGTCCCTGCATTCTCGCAACGTATTCAAGATAGTCTGCTACAATCATTTCTCCGTAAAGTGGTGCGGATTCAGGCATGTAACCGATTTTCTTTTTAGTCTCTACCTGATGCTCGGTTACGTCCATGCCGTCGATGCGAATGCTGCCTTCTGATGGTTCAAGAAAGCCGCTTATCATTCTCATGGTTGTGGTTTTACCGGCACCGTTTGGTCCAAGAAGTCCGACGATTTCTCCGGTTTCAATAGAAAAACTGATGTCATCCACCGCCCGGAATGTCCCG
Organism: Treponema sp.; assembly: GCA_017613485.1. Next base: position 3,740 of record JAGADS010000331.1, on the reverse strand, counting down.
AATTTTCTGGATACATGTTCAAGTTCAATCATTTTATTTCTCCAAAACTGGGCAGGACAAAAAAGCCCTGTTCATAGACTGTTTTGAATTGTATTATAATCAATTGGATAAAATTATGCTATAAATTCTTTGTTATAAAATTTAACTTTTTGTTATTGATATTTCTTTTTCTACGGGCCTCTGCTATATTTAAGACAACCGGTTAAGACAAGATTCCCCTTTGACGGGATGAGGAGGTCATTATGAAAATCACTAAATCTTTTTGCATTGCATTAACTTTAGCCATGCTTTGCACTATGCCGTCATGCTCTCAGAAAGTATCAGCAAAACCAGACAATGGAGATAACAGGGCATTCGGTAACGGACCTTTCGGAATGGGAGGCATGAATAATTCCGGTAATTCAGAAAAGACAATGAAGATTACAGCGGAAAATGCAGTTGATTTATCCCTTCTTACAGGAGATGAAAAAGCAATTTCGGAAGTTCAGGTTGAAGACACGCTTTATCTTAATCTTAGTAATCTGACCTACGGACAAAACAGTGCGGCATCCAAGTCTCTGACAGTCGGTGAAAAAACTGAGCTGAATGAAAACATTTCCATAAAAGCCGAGACAAGCGATGCGGCAGGAACTTACATCAAAATCAGTTCTGAAGAGTCTGCCCTGAAAATTGTTTTGAGCGGAACTTTGGAAAAAGGAAGTGTGGAGATTGAGCCGAAAAAGAATTCTACCCTTGTTCTTGAGTTAGCAGGCGTATCAATCTCTAGTGCAAACTATGCCCCGATAAATGTCTCAAAGGCAGCATCTACGTACCTTGTGCTGACTGGAAACAGTACGATTACAGACGGTCGCGAATACGGCACAGGCTACAGTAAGAGTGAGGGAACAGACTATTACACGGCATCCTACACAGGAACCGCGGAGGAAGGCGCTGAGCTTACAGAAAAGTGGGCGCAGGGAAAAGACACAAAAGGCTCTCTTTACACAAAAGGCTCTCTCATCATTTCTGGAAACAACGGAAGCCTCACTGTCAACGAAGGATACAAGCACGGAATCTACGCAAAGGATTACATTCACGTTCTGGAGGGAACAGTCACGGTCAATTCATCCGGCAGAAACTGCATCAGAAGCCAGAACGGTTTTGTGATGGAAGGCGGTACACTCAATTTGAACGGAACTGGAAACCACACCAATGATCAGAGCCGTGGAATTATAGTTGAAGGTGACGAGGAGAACCCCGGAGAAGGATTCATCTATATTACAGACGGTAATGTGAACATCAATACAACCGGAAAAGCAATCAGCGCTAAATGGGATATAGAGGAAGATGCCGGAACAGAGACAACTGATGATGACCCGAATCCAACGGTAGTCATAACAGGAGGAACATTCAACATCAAGACCAGTGCCAGTGTAATTGAGGATGAATGGAGTAACAACATAACATACCATGATGTTGACGGAATTGAGGTAACCGAGAAGGAAAGCTGCAGTCCAGAGGGAATAGAAGGTAAACTCGGAGTTGTGATTACAGGTGGTTCATTTGTAATAGAGACAACGGATGATTCTATCAATGCAAGCCGTGACGGAGATGGATTTGTAAACATCAGCGGTGGAAAGATTTATGCGTCTTCTGCAAAAGGCGACTGTATCGATTCAAACGGTGACATAAACATCAGCGGTGGAACAATCGTTGCACTTTCAACTTTGGGAAGTGAGGATGGATTTGACTGCGACGGAGACCTGACATTTACAGGCGGACTTGCTGTCGGGGTAAGCGGATCAAACAGGGTCTATGCAAACACGTCAAACAAGAATAACACGCAGAATGTATTTGTTCTTGGCTCATCTGTAACAGGAAGCGCGGGAACAACAATGGCAGTAGAGGATTCATCAGGTAATCCTGTGTTTGCCTTTACCAATCCTTCCGGTCTTTCCTATGGACTTGTCGTGATAAGCTCTCCAAACCTTGAAAGCGGAAAAATATATTTTGTAAAGAGCGGAGTCACTGTGAGCGGAGGAGAAAATTTCCACGGCCTTTATACCTCAATGCCTAAGGTAAGCGGAGGAAGCGGAGATACTTCAATAAAAACAGAGAGCGGTACCCTTGTTTACAATGAGGGAGTTTCTGAAGGAGGATTCGGTGGATTCGGTGGATTCGGAATGGGAGACCCGAGAAGTGCAGATGGTTTCCCCGGTGGAGACTTTAAGCCTGGAGAGATGCCACCGGATTTTAAGCCTGGTGATTTTCCTCCAGACATGAAAGGCAACAGACCTGACAGGCCCAATGGAGAAATGAAAGGCGGAAAGGAAGGAAATAAAAAGACAAAGTAAGAGGTTATCTTTTTCTTCTTAATATCAGGATGAATGCGAGGATGAAGAACAGGGGAGGCACTACGGTGAAAAGAATTGTAGTCAGAGGTATGTCTGCAATCTTTAAATCCCCTGTGAACACCACGCCAAAGTCCAGGAACATGTTGTAGACGGTGCCGCAGTATTCAAGGACAATGCCTGCCACAAGGCACATCCATGCGGCATCGCGGGTTTTCCCCCACACAAGAATTGCAAAAAATGTTGCAAGTCCACCGAGTACAAGCTTGATTATATAGAGGGTTAATTCAGTCTGTGTCATTTTTTCTCTCCGTTAAATGGATTTTTTACAAGTGACGCGAACACACCCCTGTCTGCTCCAAAAGGAACAATTGAAGGCTGTCCGTAATATGGATTTATTATGACAGAGTTATCAAGACAGTGGCATATAAAATCCTCATATTTTTCTTTCGGGATAATTTCATTTTTTATGTATAAGTAAGGCCCTTTTCGCTCCCAGTATGGCATGAGTGACTTGTCGTAGATGAACCAGTCTTTTTCCGAGCGTACTTGAAGTGCCTTTATTAAATTGTAGATTGAGCGGGAAATTGCGGCACAAAGCGGTGCGGGAAACCTTGCCGTATGAAATTTTTCCTGCGCCTGTGAGAGAGCTGCCTTGTTTTCCTCTGTATCCCTGAATGCAACGATATAGCAGTCTGTTGACCATGGAAGTGGCGGACAGACAATCACAGAATCAATATCTCTCCAGTCCGGTGCCGCATCAGCCCATGGCCTGTAAATTGAGGTGCCCTCAGGACATATTGAGATTGAGGCATCCAGTGCTGATTTTTTGTCATTGAACAGAAATACGGTTCTGGAATCCCCGAGCAAATCAGAAACAGCTTTTTGAATCCTGTAGTTGAATGCAGTGCCATAGCTTCCTGTGATTCCACGGTTCAGCACATTCTTGAACATTGTAAATGCAGAATCGCCTCCCCATCCTAGTATTGCCTTGCCGTTTTCCTGAAAAAGGTCAGTGAGGCGCACATTTTTCTCGGTATAAAGAAATGCCCCTCTTGCACGTGTGATGTTGCCGTATCGTCTCGTGATTTCCCCGCAGAGAAAGTCCAGTTCACTCATACCTTAAAAATATACCATTTTGGAGTGTTTTTCAATATAGTCGCAAGCTGTTGCTTGCTCTTAGAGTTTTTCCTTGCTCGTCGCAAGCTGCTGCTTGCTAAGGCTCTCATTTTTTGCAAGCAAAAAACCGTAAAAACTCTTCTCTATTCTCACGTAGTCTTATTCCGCTGTCCTTGTTGCGACGTACTTTTCCTACGAACCTGCTGTAATCATACAACGCATTGCACTTTTTTTGAAGTCCCTCACTGTGGTTTTCGTTGATGTTCTTTACATACGCGGTGAATTCGTATG
>JAGADS010000330.1 GCA_017613485.1 Treponema sp. | reverse complement strand
GAACGGATTTGCAGAGAACATCTACACTGATCCTGCAACCCACACTTATCTTGAGGAGACAGGAGGAGCAAACATCCTTCTTGTTACAAAGGACGGAAAGCTTGTTACACCAAAGTCAAACAGTATTTTGCCTTCAATTACAAGAAGATCTCTTCTGGTTGTTGCAAGGGAATACCTTCATATCGAAGTTGAGGAAAGGGCTGTAAACAAGTCTGAGCTTGCTGATTTTGCTGAGGTTGGTCTCTGCGGTACAGCCGCCGTTATCTCCCCGATCGGAAAAATCTCTGATCACGGAAAAGACATCCTCGTTCCTTCCGGAATGGATGATATCGGACCTGTGCTCGGAAAGCTGCGTGAGACACTCACAGGCATCCAGATGGGAACCGAGAAAGCACCCGAAGGCTGGATCTGCGAGATAAAATAACCTGTTTTAAGGCCGTGGTTCGTACCAGTTCTTGCTGCGTTCCACGGCTTTTTTCCATAATTTATAAATCGATTTCCTTTGTTCCGCTGACATTGCCGGCGTGAATATCTTTTCTGTTGAGATGGCATCAAGTATCTCGTTCTTATCCTTCCACATTCCGACTGCAAGTCCTGCACAAAAGGCAGCCCCCAATGCTGTGGTCTCTACGTTCTTGGGGCGGAAAACCGGACGGTTCAATATGTCGGACTGGAACTGCATCATCACGTTGCTGACACATGCCCCGCCGTCGACCTTCACTTCCTTGATCTTGACTTTTGCATCAGCCGCCATACATTCAATCAAATCCTTTACCTGGAACGAAATCGCCTCCAGTGTTGCACGGCAGATATGGGCTTTATTCACTCCGCGTGTAAGCCCGATCAAGACGCCGCGTGCATAGGGATCCCAGTAAGGAGTGCCAAGACCTGTGAATGCAGGTACAAGATAGACTCCGTTTGCATCGGGAACAGACTCTGCAAGGACATCACACTCCCGAGCGGTGCGGATTATGCCAAGCTGATCACGGAGCCATTTGATTGTTGCCCCGCCCATGAACACGGAGCCTTCAAGCGCATACTGGATTTTTCCGTCCATGCCGATTGCAATCGTCGTAAGAAGACCGTTCTTAGACTCAATCGGAGTTGAGCCTGTATTCATCAGCATGAAGCAGCCGGTACCATAAGTTGTCTTTACGTCGCCTTTCTTAAAGCATCCCTGTCCGAACAAGGCCGCCTGCTGGTCACCGATACAGGAGGCAACAGGTATCTCAAAGCCGCAGACTTTTTTATCCGTGATGCCGTAAACGCATGATGAATCCCTTACCTCTGGCAATATGCTTTTCGGGATGTTCATCAGCTTTAAAAGATCATCATCCCATTGCAATGTGTGAATGTTAAAGAGCATCGTCCGGCTTGCGTTTGTGTAATCGGTAACGTGTACCTTTCCGCCTGTCAGTTTCCACAAAAGCCATGTGTCGATTGTTCCTGCAAGAAGGTTCCCCTTTTCCGCCTTTTTCCTTGCCCCCGGAACATTGTCCAGAAGCCAATGGATTTTTGTCGCGCTGAAATATGCATCCGGTATAAGGCCTGTCTTTCTCTGAATCATTGCCGAATGCTTCTGCTTTAGCTTGAGTGCCTGCTCAGCCGTTCTCCTGCACTGCCACACGATTGCATGGGCAACCGGCTCTCCTGTTTTCCTGTCCCACAGAACAACGGTTTCCCTCTGGTTTGTGATTCCTATTGCGGCAATCTGACTGCTCTTGATTTTTGCCTTTTTGATTACTTCCTGGGCAACTGTCAGCTGGCATAGGAAAAGCTCATTTGCATCATGCTCAACCCAGCCCGGCTTGGGGAAATACTGTGTGAACTCCTGCTGCTCGCTGGCAATTTTCCTGGCCTTTGAGTTGAACAGGATGGCACGTGAGGAAGTTGTTCCCTGATCTAGTGCAAGAATGAATTTTTTTTCAGAAGGCATTTTCAGTTTTCCATGTACAGAGGTTTTTCATTATTTTCTTGATTTCGTTTTCCTTGTCTCGGCAGATGGCTGTTGCAAAAGGACGTCCCAAAAGCACAGTTGAGGCCCCGTACGATGCCGCAGTCTGAACCTGCTCCGCACTCCTTATTCCTCCGTCAACCCATAGCTCTCCGCTGTTGGACCTGAGCTCATCCGAATATGTTGCAAGGAACCTTGCCGTACTACCTTTGCGTGTCTCTACCCTGCCACCGTGGTTTGAGATATAGGCTATGTCTGGATGAACCTCTTTTACAATCTCAAGATCCGCCTGTGTAAAGATGCCCTTGATTGCAAAAGGAAATCCCTTGGAGTTGAGGTATCTTTTTATCTCATTCAGCTGGCTTACGGTTTTTCGCTCAAGATGAACTAGATTACGCATGGTCACGATGTTGTAGCTGTCTATGTCTATACCGATGCACTCTGCCACAGGAGAAGCCCATTCGCTTCGCTCAAGTATTTTCTCATCGGGATATGGCTTTATGAAAACCGCCGTCTTTAATTCAGGATGGACAGTTCTCCTCTGCTTTACAGCCTCAATTCCTAAAAGGAGTTTTTCATCAGGGCATCCATCGCCTATGGAAAGCTCAACACCGGCCTCATCGCATGAATCAATCAGGTCAAAATAAAACTGCCTTTCATCATCATATCCGACATTCTGCTCACCGCCTGTCATCGGAGAAAGCCTGATACGAACTGGAATGGGTTCTTCCGGGATTCTCTTTACCTCATCCCATGCATCATAGTTTAAGATAAAATTGGCGCTGTTGTTGGGACCGCCCATACCCGGCATTTCACCTATACATCCGGTTCCGTTGCACACATCGCAAAAATGGCACTTAAAATCACTCATATTTTTTCCTATAACTCAATAGTCCCTATCACAACCTCGTCATCATCTGAGGCCTTGGACTTCTTTTTTCTTGATTTTTTTTCTGCTTTGGGCTCATCATAATCT
>JAGADS010000329.1 GCA_017613485.1 Treponema sp. | reverse complement strand
GAGCAGGTAACAGAGGCTGTAATCACAGTTCCGGCTTACTTCAACGATGCACAGCGCCAGGCCACAAAGGATGCTGGAAAAATCGCAGGTCTTGACGTAAAGAGAATCATCAACGAGCCAACAGCTGCATCCCTTGCATTCGGATTCAACAAGGATTCAAAGCAGGAAAAGACAATCGCAGTCTATGACCTTGGTGGTGGTACATTCGATATTTCTATTCTTGAGCTTGGTGACGGCGTATTTGAGGTACAGTCAACCAACGGTAACACACACCTTGGTGGAGACGACTGGGACCGCCGCATAGTAAACTGGCTCATCGACAGCTTCAAGGCCGACACAGGAATCGATCTTTCAAAGGACAGCATGGCACTTCAGCGCTTGCGTGAGGCTGCAGAGAATGCAAAGATTTCTCTTTCAAACCAGACAACAGCCGACATCAACCTTCCGTTCATCACAGCAGATGCAACAGGACCAAAGCACTTGCAGAAGTCACTCAGCCGCTCAGAATTCGAGAAGATGACAGACGACCTCTTTGAGGCAACACGTGAGCCATGTATCAAGGCTATGAATGACGCCGGAATCACAGCAGACAAGATTGACGAGGTGCTTCTTGTCGGTGGTTCAAGCCGCATGCCTAAGGTTCAGGAAATCGTAAAGAGCATTTTCGGTAAGGAAGGAAGCCGTGCCGTTAACCCGGATGAGGCAGTTGCAATCGGTGCCGCAATTCAGGGTGGTGTTTTGACAGGAGACGTAAAGGATGTTCTCTTGCTTGACGTAACACCTCTTTCACTTGGTATCGAGACAATGGGTGGTGTATTTACACGCCTCATCAACCGCAACACAACCATTCCTACAAAAAAGAGCCAGATCTTCTCTACAGCCGCGGACGGACAGACTGCTGTTACAATCCACGTTCTGCAGGGTGAGCGCGAGATGGCATCAGAGAACCGCACTCTTGGAAACTTTGACCTGGTAGGTATTCCACCGGCACCACGCGGAGTTCCACAGATTGAGGTAACATTCGACATTGACGCAAACGGTATCGTAAAGGTATCTGCAAAGGATATGGGAACTGGAAAAGAGCAGAAGATTCAGATCCAGAACTCCTCAGGTCTTAGCGAGGACGAGATCAACCGCATGGTAAAGGATGCCGAGGCCAACGCAGAGTCTGACAAGAAAAAGCGTGAGGAAGTTGATGCACGCAACGAGGCAGACAGCCTTGTATATCAGACAGAAAAGGCACTCAAGGATTACGGTGACAAGGTTTCTGCCGCAGACAAGAGCAAGGTCGAGGATGCCGTAAAAGAGCTGAAGGATGCCCTTAGCGGACAGGATATCGCCACAATCAAGGCAAAGACAGAGAACCTCAAGCAGGCCTCTTACAAGATTGCTGAGGAAATGTACAAGGCTCAGAATGCCGCTGGTGCTGCAGGTGGTGCAAATCCAGGTGCTGATGCCGGTGCCGCAGGTGGTTCCGCTAATGCAGGATCTTCTGATAACTCTAAATTTGACAAGGGAACAGCAGACGACGTGCAGTACGAAGTGCATGACGACAAATAAGAAGAACGAAAATGGCCAACAAAAGAGATTATTACGAGGTTCTGGGAGTCGATAAGACTGCCGACAAGGAAACAATAAAAAGAGCTTATAAAAAGCTTGCCATCAAGTACCATCCTGACCGGAATCCAGGCAACAAGGAAGCCGAGGAGAAGTTCAAGGAAGCTACTGAAGCTTATGAGATATTGAGCGATGATCAGAAGCGTCCGATTTATGATCAGTATGGATTTGCTGGTGTTGACGGAATGGGAGGTGCAGGCGGATACAGCCATGCCTTCCACGATTTCAGCGATATTTTTGGTTCCAGTGGCTTCGGAGACATTTTTGAGAATCTCTTTGGTGGCGGATTTTCTTCCTCATCAAGAAGCAGGCAGAACAACGACGGTGCAAGCCTCCGCTATGACCTTGAAATCAGCTTCAAGGATGCCGTTTACGGTTGCAAGACCGACATCAGGTTCAGGCACAATGAGGTCTGTCCTGAGTGTAACGGAAGCGGGGGAGCCGCCGGTTCAAGCCGAAAGACCTGTCCGACATGTCAGGGTGCGGGGCAGATCAGGCGCAGTGCGGGATTTTTTGCCGTACAGCAGACTTGTCCAACCTGTTCAGGAAAGGGTACTGTAATCGACAATCCGTGTCAGCAGTGCCGTGGTTCAGGTGTCCAGGAAAAGGAAAAGCGCATGACCGTTACAATTCCGGCTGGAATCGACGACGGAAGACGCATTTCAATTCCACACCAGGGTGATGCAGGAACAAACGGAGGAAAACCGGGCGACCTTATCATCGTGGTTCATGTTAAAAGTGATAAATTCTTTGAGCGGGACGGCAGTGACCTCTATTGTGCTGTTCCTATCTCCATTTCTCAGGCGGCGTTGGGGGCTGACATCGACATTACGGCGCTCGACGGACGCAGGATAACCGTACGCATACCATCCGGCACACCCCAGGGTAAGCTTTTGCGCATAAAGGACGAGGGAGTTCCTTCTTCTTCCGGCCGAAAGGGTGATTTGTACGTAAAAATCATAGTTCAACTGCCCACCAAACTTACAAGGCAGCAGCAGGCTGTCATGGAAGAGTATGCAAAGCTTGAAAATGCCACAACTACACCTCAGCTTATACCTCTAGCATCTCTTGCACATTAAAAAACTTTTGTGTTTCTGCCGATACTGTGTTATAATGGGAAAAAGGCATGTTTTCCTGCATGTCCTTTATCCGTGTTAGACAGTCTCTGGTATTAAGGAGTTTTTATGTTCAAGACGAAACGGTATGCGGTCATGGTGCTGACCGACCTGCTTTTGGTAATAAGTTTAATCCTTTTGGTAGGTTTCATAATCCCCAATCCAATCCGTGAGCAAAGCCGTATTCCGCTTTTTGTCTGGCTTACTGTTGTTGGAGTTTTCATAGTATTATCCGTCGTTTTTCACCTTGCAAGCTTTCATATCGTAGAAAAAATCAAGAAAAGAATATTCCACAAGGAAGAGACGGGGCTCCTTACCGAATTCATTGACAAGCTCAGGTTTTGCTATTCAATGGATGATTTTTATGAAAACATCGGCACAATACTTGAGGAAAAGGGTGACTGTTCGGTTCTTTTCATAGACAGGCAGAAGGATTACGTTCTTTACAACAGTTCCGACAAGCTCACTTGCAATCCTGCAGTCCTTACAAAACTGTCACAAAACTTTCCGGTGTCATGGGCGGAAGGCTGCTTTTTCCTGGGCGACAACTACGGTATCGTTTCCGGGCCAAAAACAGCCCGCGGTTTCTTTATAGTCCACAACAAGCACCAGCTTTTCATTTTCTGCCGCTATACCAAACTTTTTGATCCGGCGGTTTATCCGACTTTCATACACGAGTTCAAGCACTTTTTTGCAAGGGCAAAGACCATCGATGATCTGGCGGAAATCTCGGAACTTTCTTCGGAATGGAACCAGCTTGCGGATACCCAGCGCTCATTCCTTCCTCCTGTAATGCCTAAAATCGACAAGCTTAAGGTTGCCGCATATTACCGCCCTCTGGTAAATGTTTCCGGTGACTATTATACAGTTTTGCCCATATCCCGCTCAAAAACACTTTTGATGTTGGGAGACGTGTCTGGTAAAGGTCTTGCGGCCGCACTTGTCATGGGTCTCGTGATGAATACCGTAAAGATTTTGGACAATAAGGAAGATTTGCCCAACATGATTCGTGCTGTTGACAAGGCCATCAAGGAAATGAAGCTTCAGGACAAGTACACGGTTCTTTTCCTGGGCATTGTTGATACAAACGCAATGACCATACGTTATGTAAACGCATCCATGTCTGACCCGCTCATCATTTCAAAGTCTCCGGACGGATACAGGATAAAACCGCTCAGCTCCAACTGCTCTCTGGTAGGAATCATCGATTTGATGGAAGTAACCGTAAGCGAACAGAGGCTTTTCCGTGGCGATGTAATCCTCATGGCATCTGACGGTGTATCAGAAGTAATGGACGAAAGCGGTGTGGAATTGGGAGACACAAAGCTGTACGAAGATACAATCAAATCCTGTGCCGTAAAGGAACCTCAGGAATTCATAGACGATGTGGTAAATCTTGTAATGACCTATAATGGTGACAAAAAATTACGCGATGACGTTACCATGATGGTGGCAAAGGTAGAGGGGTAAGCTATGTTTTTTATGTTGTTAAGTGCTTTAGTTGGCGCTCTGCTGATTGTTTTTGCTTTTTCTTTT
>JAGADS010000328.1 GCA_017613485.1 Treponema sp. | reverse complement strand
GCTGTTTTCATCCTTGAGATAATACTTGTCCTTTATTTTCTGAATGACACAATGGTGACGGCTTGCAAGCTTATTGTCAATTACAACGCTGTTGTCATAATCCCGGCCGATTGTGATTTTTGCAACGAGCTGAATCTTTTTCTTGTTGAATACAAGATAAGAGGCCTGTTTTGAGTCAGCAAGGCGATCCAAATGTTTACCTATAGGGCTTTCATTGATTATAGTCTGTTCTTCCATAATGCTTTAATTATACACCAATTTCGCTAAAAACACAAATATTTTTTTGCTCAAATGGCACCTGTTTCTCTTCGACCGACCTGATAATTTTACTTGAATTATACGGTTTTTGGGGTTATAATTAAAAAATGAGCGATGAACAGACAGAAGAATTACTTGAGGAAATTCTTGAAAATCAGGAAACTGCAACTGGCGGACAGGAAAAGTCAAATACAACATCCTATCTTGTATTTAGGGCCGGTGAGACAAATTATGCTATAAATTCAACAGAAGTTCGTGAAATCCTAAGAAACAACGAAGTTTTTCCCATGCCGTTTGTACCTCCCTACATAAAGGGTGTATTAAACAGCTATGGTGTACCTTTTGCGGTTGTTGATTTTTCCCTTTTTACTTCAGACAAACCTCAGGACACAAGATTATTCATGCTTCTTAAAAACCTCAGCAACATAGCGGTCCAGGTATCAGAAATTCAGGAATTCCATAATGAATCAGAAGTCACAGTCAAAAACATGACTAATGCAGAGGATTCGCCATATTTTACAGGAGCCATCAGCTTTGATGACGTAACTGCCCCGATACTGAACATTAACGGCATTCTTGAGAAAATAAGGAGCGATCTTGAAAACAGCTGAATGGTTCGCCTGTCTTAATTACGGGCGTTTTGACATTCTTATACCGCAGTCCTCATTTACGGAAAGCACATATTCGCTGACCCCCAGTCAAAGTCAGCTTGCAATGAGGTTTAACTGCAAGGAAATCAACCTGGATAAGAATATCTCCTCTATTTTCAAAATTGAAAAGAACGAGCCTCCCGTCACGGAGATTGCGCTTAAATCTTCTCCTCCATTGATTTTGAGGACCTCAATTGTTCCCACGGTAAAACAGATTCAACTGTCAGACATTAAATTTTTTTCATTCCTGTACAAGGATCACCTGAAAAAATATGGCATACTTGCAGCCCGTTTCGCAGACGATAAGATTCAATACCTTGTCAACATCTCAAGACTGATAAGTTTGGACGGTGGTGCATGATAAGAACACTTATTGTTGATGATTCAGGAATAGTCCGTGCAATGCTCAGACAAGTAATGGAAAGCGACGGAAACTTTGAAGTTGTAGGAAACGCCGTTAACGGACAAAATGCAATTGAACAGAACAAGGCTCTTTCTCCTGACCTGATTATCATGGACATAAACATGCCGGTAATGGACGGAATAGAGGCAACAAGAACCATCATGCAGCAGGAAGGAAAGACACCTTTTATTGTTGCATTTACCACAGAGGATGAAGCCAGAATCGGATACAAATGCCTTGAGGCTGGTGCAGTTGAAATAATAAAGAAGCCTAACCTTGCCTCCATGACAGTCTCTGACCTGGAGATGTTTTGTGAACGCCTTAAGCTTATTGCAGGCAGCCGCCCCTCCGGCATAAAAAAAGTAAAAAACATACGTCTTTCTGAATCAGGAATTCAAAATGCCAATAAGACTGATGCAGACTCACATTTAACCTCAAAATACAGTCTGCTTGTGGTCGGAGCATCAACCGGGGGACCTGTCGCTGTACAGACACTCCTGCATGATCTTGGAAATGATTTTCCTATTCCGGTTTTAATCACTCAGCACATAGACCTTATGTTTGACCGTCAGTTTGCATCTTGGCTTGACTCTACAACAGATTTTTCAGTAACACTTGCACAGGAGAATATAATTCCAGAACCAGGTCATGCATACCTTGCTCCTGCAGAAACTCATCTAATCGTTCTGGAAAACAATAATTCACCATGCGGATGTTCTCTTTCCATAAACCACGATCCTCCACTGCACTTTTTAAGGCCAGCGGTAGACAAACTCTTCTGTTCTGCCGCTCCTATCCTAAAAGACAGGCTGCTTGGGGTTCTTCTTACAGGAATGGGAAGGGATGGTGCCGCCGGATGCAAGTCAATTATAGATTACGGAGGGAAAACAATATGTCAGAATCAGGAATCATGCGTGATTTTCGGTATGCCTCGTGCAGCAATAGAGATGAACGCCGCAAGCCATGTATTGCCGCTGGAAGAAATCGGTTCTTTCATCAAGTCCATTCTTTGAATAACTTTAATACACTGTATATCAGTAAATCTGAATGGTAGAATCTATGGCAGAAGAAATAACGAAAGAAGAATACCAGGAAAGGTTTCTGAATATAATACAGAAATACAGCGGGCTTACAGTCTCTTCCTCACACAGAAATTTCATGCTTAATTTCATCAGCAAGCGCAAGGATGAACTGGATGTTAATGACGAGGAATACTGCAGGAAACTTGAAGATGATATACTTGAGAGAAACCTTGTAATCGACGAGGCCGCAATCAACGAGACATATTTTTTCCGGGAAGAATGTCAGTTTGATTTTTTACGGGATTCCTTTTTCCCTAAGCACAAGGATGCCGTAATCTGGAGTGCCGCATGTTCAACAGGAGAAGAGGCAATATCACTCTATGCCCTGGCCAAGGCATGTAATGTAAACGCCAAAGTCTATGCAAGCGACATTGATGAAAAGGCCCTTTCAATTTTTAAAAACTGCAAATATGCTCCACACTCTTTCCGTAACGAAGGAAGTCCCTATCTAAACCTGCTTGAGCAGCTGGGAACATATTACCCTAAATCTTTTACCATGTCACAGGAAACATTGAGCAATATCAGCATATCCAGGTTTAATCTTGCATCAGATGAAGTTTTCCCCATGGAAGATGAATCTGTGGATCTTTTGTTCCTGAGGAATGTCTTTATTTATTTTACCAGCGATACAAGAAAGGCTGTTTTAATGAAAATGGCCCGTGCAATGAAAATGCATTCTCTCCTTTTTCTTTCCATAAATGAGATTGCCTCAGTAGAATGTGACATTGACTTGCCTTTTATAAAGGAAAACACAGGTCCTGTATTTTACCTGAAAAAAGTAAGCCACGAGGAAAAACTAAATGCCGCTAGAGTCAGGGAACACATTATTACATTAAAAAAACCGTCTAACCATGTTTTAAATTCAGCTCCCAAAAGCAGGACAGTTATTGAAATACCAAGGTCCAGGGAAAAAAGCCAGCCACAATGTTCAATTCCAGAACTCTATAAGGAACTTAAGGCGTCTGTCAATTCCAGAGACATCGAACATGCAAAAGAACTGCTTTCAAGCTATAAATTCAAACCAGTTGAAATGGAGCACGAGCTTTACATAAAAGGTCTGATTTATGAGGCAGAGGGAAAAAGCAAGGAAGCCTTGGACAGTTATCAGAGAGCAAGCATCCTTAATCCAAAATTCTGGCCTGCAACCTACAGCCTTGCCATTCTGTACAAAAAGCAGGGAAATACAAAAAACATGAAAAAAGCATTTTTATCCTGCACAAATGCACTTAAAACCTATATTCAAAACCATGAAATCTGTTATAATGATATAGTTGATTCTTTCAGTCCGGATTATTTTCTGGAATTATGTGAATCACAGTTAGAAGGCGAAAGGTAAAGAGAATGTCATTTTCTAAAGAAGAATTTATAGAGGGATTTGTTTCCGAGACTAAAGAACATATAGACGCTATTAATGACGGAATCATACAGTATAAAAACAATCCCGCCGACAGGGAAAAACTCTCCGAGATTCTTCGTGAACTGCACACAATAAAAGGTACCGGTCGCATGATGGGATATCCTGTCATAGAAAGCCTTTCTCACGGTCTTGAAGATGTATTCAAGGGAATCCGGGAAGAAAAATATGAGCTCACTGACCATATCGTTCAACTTACATTCCAAACCTCTGACTGCATTCAGCGCGTATTGAGGAAAATAGCAGAGGAAGGAAACGACGACATAAACATCTCCAGGTATATCGAAACATATAAAAAGGCAAGCTCAGGTCTTTTCTTTACAAACGATAACCTGGACATTGAGCAGGACTTTGATGGAACTGATGATATTCTTGAGCTTGAGGAAAACAATGACACACTTGAGAATATCACTTCCATTAGAATTGACATAAACCGCATAAATGAAATCATACGGTCTTTTGACAATCTTATAATCCGTCAGTTCAGGTTTAAGCATCAGCTTGAGGAATTTGAAAACCGTCTTAATGCACTTGAAGGAAATGTCATACACGAGCTTCCAAAACAGCTTAAAGAAGATTTGCTTCAGACAGAAACCGCTATTTTTGACACACAGCATCAGCTTCTTAACCTCCGCATGCTTCCCCTGGACATGGTTCTGACACCCCTAAAAAAAGAAGTTGAAAGTGACAGCCTTAAGTTAAAGAAAAATATTGAGCTTGATATTCCTAAAACAGATTTCCTTCTTGACAAGGCAATCCTTGAGCATCTTAAAGATATTTTACTTCATTTAATCAGAAACAGCATGGATCACGGAATTGAATCTCCGGAAGAAAGAAAGGCAGCTGGGAAAACAGAGCGTGGTCACATCAGTGTATATGCACAGCAGAATTCAAATCATATTGTAATTCATGTAATTGATGACGGAAGAGGAATTCAATATGAAAAAATACGTAAAAAGGCAATTGAGCTTTTCCCGAATGATCAGAAGCAGATTGAAAAAATGTCGGACAAGGAACTTGAGCAGTATCTTTACATCTCAGGGCTTTCAACCGCAGACAAAGCTACAGAACTATCAGGGCGAGGCGTAGGTCTTGATGTTGTCCGCACAGATATGGAAAGAATCAAGGGCCGCATTAAAATTAAATCAAAGAAGGATGAAGGCACTACATTTGAACTTACAATTCCTCTTTCTCTGGCAACACAACAGGGACTTTTTGTCCACACTGGAAACATGAAACTGATGATTCCATCTAATTACATTTCAGAAATTGCTAACGTTGAGGAAAAAGACATCACGGTTATTCAGGGACAGTCTTACATCAGCATCCACAATATGCTTATTCCCCTTTATTTCCTCTCTTCAATTATTGGCGGAGAGCAGAACGAGAAAACATCATCTGTCATAGTTGTTGAATATCTAGAGACACAGGTTGCGATTGTTGCCGACAGCATTGATCAGTATGAGACTGTTGTTGTAAATCCTCTGCCACCGATAATGCATAAGCTTGAGGCTGTACAGGGAGTTGTCTATGACGAGAATTACGCAATCATTCCTATTCTGAATATTCCTGACATAATGCGAAGATTAAGACGGCTTCTTGCATACGACATAAAAAAATATCAGATCAAGAATAAGAAAAACATTTTTACTGTTCTTGTAATTGATGATTCAACAACCACACGTCAGATAGAAAAAGCAATTTTTGAGACAGACGGCTATATTGTTGAGACTGCAATAGACGGAATTGAGGCACTTGATTTACTTAAGACCAAACATGTTGACGCAATCATCACCGACATAAAAATGCCCAGAATGGACGGAATGGTATTCCTGAGCAACTTAAGGCGACTCCCTGAATTTGACAGCATACCGGTTGTTGTTGTTTCGGGAGTTTATGATCCTGAGACTAAGGAAAAGTTCATGAATGCAGGTGCACAGGCATTTATCGTTAAATCGGAATTTCAGAGAGGCAACCTTCTGCAGGCTGTCAAGGAGCTTTTAGGTGAGTAGCAAAAAAGTTCTTGTGGCTTTTGATTCGGCCACCATGCGGAAGTTAATAGTTAAATCACTCAAAGAGAAAGATTTTACAGTCTTTGAGGCAAAGGATGGAATTGAAGCCCTTACATTGCTTTACGAGGAAAAACCAGAGGCTCTGATTGTTTACATAGAGCTTCCTGTAATAAACGGATATAATATCTCCCGCATAATAAAAAACACGAATGAATTCAAAGATATTACCGTCATTATATGTGCCCTGGAGGAAAACTCCGTTTACAGTTTCTGGGCAGAGAATTCCCTGAGTGATGCACTGTTCGTTCCAGAAAAGGAAAACCTTGATGAGCTTATCGGCATCATCAACAGCAAGCAGGCCAGCGTAGATAAAAAAGGCAAGCCCGGAAGAAAAAAGAAAAATGAAATTCCAGACCAGACCAAACTCATGGAAACAGTCATAAACGCATTTGACAGGGAACTGTTTGACCTTTACACAATTCAAAGCGCTTACAATAGGGGAATATCTGAATTTAACATAAGTGAGCTGGTAAAGGAACTTGCACACAGCATTGCCGGAATCTACAACTATGACGTTCTTGGTGTGATTATTAAATCAAGCGAAATCCTTGAGTATTATACAAAAAATCATTCCATGGCAAAGGGAGAACTGGATGATTTTATAGATGTATGCCGCAGTGAATATCTTTCTTTGCATAAAACCAAAAGAAAAATCAACTGGCAGAAAAACAAACCTGTCATACTTGATTCAATTCACATAGAATCAAAAAAGAGTGGACTTCAGAAAGTCAAGACTTATGAAACTCTTCCAGACGAAAACGCAGAAAACATTCCATTTACAGTGCATGTCGGCAGCTTGAACAACACCTCAATTAATCCACGTACAAGAGAACGGCTTAACTTTCTTATAAACATTTATGCAAAGCTCTTTATCCGTGCAATCGAATACAATGACGCTAAAAACAATGAAAACAAGATGAGGCAGGCATTCAGTCACTTTATTCCACCTTCCATCATAAACCAAATGTTGGATTCTGAAGACGAGATCAATGCTACTGTAGGTGAAAAACGAGAGGTCGCTGTCTTAATCTGTGACATACGCAATTTTACAACAATAAGTGAAATCAACGAGGCAGAGAAAGTTGTTGAATTCTTGAACTCATATTTTGCAACCATGGGAAAAATCATAAAGAAGCATGGTGGAACAATTGATAAATTCATGGGAGATGCAATAATGGCATTGTTCGGTGCTCCAGAAAGTTATGAGGACAACGGTAATCGGGCCGCAAATGCCGCTCTTGAAATGAGGCAAGCCTTAAACGACATGGATATAACTCTTAACCTCCCAGATGATTATGTATTTGAGATAGGAACAGGAATCCATTACGGAGCAACAATTGTCGGTTCTATAGGCAGTGAGGAGAAAAAGGAATATACAGTAATCGGAGACAATGTAAACATTGCTTCAAGAATAGAAGGATTAACAAAGCTATATGGTGTTCCCATCATTATTTCCGAGTCAGTTAAAAAGGACCTGCACGATGGTCAGTATGTCCGGCACCTGGATACAGTAAGGGTTAAAGGCAAATCAAATTCTGTGGCAATTTATGAATTGGGCTCACCTGACACAGAGGCAGACCAAGTATTCTTAAATTATTTTGAAAAGGGGATGAACCAGTACACAATGGGCAACTTTGAGATTGCCGGAGAATATTTTACCAAGGCTGTAAACAAATGTCCTGAGGATAAGGCTTCCAAGGTTTTGCTTGAAAGATGCCTGCTTTATAAACAGGAACGACCAGAAAACTGGGACGGTGTATTTGCACTTACGACAAAATAGGAGAATATGATGAACGAAGAATACGAGAAGAAAATATATAGAACCTCAATTAGACCAAGCCTCTCTGGGCTTTTAATCTTTGCTGTATATATTTTTTATTTTGCAAGGCTGCCATATTCCTCTATGTCCTTATCAAGAATATTTTTATGTATTTCTCTCTTTATTTTGATTATTTTATTTTTCCAGCTTGTCCTGCTTAGATTTACCAATCATTTTTTTACATACAGGCTTTCCGTTGAGCTATCAGATTTGGAAAATTTCGACATGTCACAAAGAACTGCCATGGCTATCCGCTTGATGAAACTTCCGTTCAAGGTATGTCTTCACGTTGCAGTTCTTTTTCTTTGCTCTGCACTTACTATTGTTGCGGTTTTCTTTCTTGCACTTTCCATTCCGCTTACATGTACCCTTCTTTCTTTAATTCCTGCTGTTTTTTCTGCATTCAACACTGGAGTCATGGCTTTCTGCGATACAGAATCATGGTGTACGGAGATAAACAATGACCTTATTCAAAAAGGCATAGACAGTGAGATTGTTCATGACAGAAAAGTATTCGGAATGAAAATGTATACAAGGGTTTTAAATCACGTAATTATCCCTGTATTTTTTTCAATGACGATTTTCCTTTCTTACATGGCGATGCAGAATTTTTTCCCAATTGACAAAGCTTCTTTTACTACTTATTTTATTCTTCTTTTGATTTTCAACATCTCATTATGCATAATGACTGCTTCTTTGTTTTTCCGACATATCTATCATTCTATTACAGATGTAAACCAGATACTCAAGAGAATTACTTCTTCCAGCATAAGTGATGACATGTACTTACCCACCGATCTTGGAACTGAGCTTTCATATTCAATTTATGTAATCAACGATATTATAAACCAGCTTCAGTCTCTCATGGT
>JAGADS010000327.1 GCA_017613485.1 Treponema sp. | reverse complement strand
TTTTTCATATGGCCTCCAAATAATTAATATTTTACAAAGGTATAAACCTGTTTTGTATCACTCTTATAAATATACGTTGCACCATTATCAGGTGTTGTAAATGTATATATTTCCCTACCGTAACTGTTGTATGCACGGATTGTTCCGTCATCTTCCTTCTTGTATGTGTATGTGATTGTCTCACCGACAAGCCCCGTACTCCACAACTGTGATTTTCCTTTTAGACGATAATCAAAATCATTGTTGTTCCAGAGAATGAACTCATCTCCACCCATACCCTTGTAGGTTATCTGATCAAGATTGCTTAACGTATCGAAATCCACTCCGTTAACTGTAAGCTCCTGTCCCTTCTTGTTGAATGTTATGACATTGTGCTTTTTTCCAGCATCATATTCAACCTGTGAACAATAATAGCACACTCCACCCTTGCCCTGTTTAGCAGCTAGAGCACGGGCATCCTTCTGTTTGTCACGTGAATCCTTGTAATCAAGTACCGATCCGAATGCTGATTCAGCATAGCTTGCGGCTCCGACAGCTGTAGATCCACCTGCTTCTGCGGCAGCAAGTTTTGCCACACCATAATAATATGTTGCCTCTTTTTTGGCTGCAGTTGCCTTGCTGTCATTTGTTTTAAATCCCAATGCATTGGAATATGCCATTGTAGCACGATTTGCAGGATCAGAGGCTTTATCTTTTTCCTTAGCTATATTTGGTATTTCCTGTTTTGCAATTGCCAGATACTGATCTCCCTGATCCATGTACAATGTATAAATAGTATTTCTTACGGAAGATATCTTTGATTGGGTAAAGTATGCTGTTTCAGCTTTCTTATAAATTTCGATTATTTTATCTATCTCATACGGAGTCTGTGCAGGCAACATTGCATCACCGCATTTTTTATAAAAATCTCCCAAATCATCAGAAGCTCTGGTCCATCCGCTGTTGAAATCATTTGTATATTTTTCAACGTAATAAGTCTGAACTTCTCCGATTGTTTCCGGCACAGGTTTAACTGCACTCTGAATTTCATCAAGATCTCTGTAATTATTCTTCAGCTCGGTAAGACGGCTAATCACTGTCTTTACTGCATAATCATCTATTACACTCTGATAATTCTTAGAGTCTGTTCTGTCTGGAAGATTCTGAACAATTGATTTAAGGGCAGATTCTACGGAAGAGGCTCCCTGTGAACTGGTAAACTCATTCAAGACATCCTGTGAAGTTGTCTGAGCAATATACATTTTATTAGCCATTTCACGGTTATAAAGCTCATTGAAAACATCCGCTGCTTCCTGATCAGCACTATTCTTAATCAGCATCTTTGACAGCTTCTTAATTGAATTGACAGTATCCTTCTTATTCGCCAGACTAGCCGCAGATGTTGCACAACCAAACAACACAAGCGATACGACTACAGCAGAAACAGTAACTGCCATGTTACCTATACGTTTCAAAACTAACCCCCTTGGATAAAGCCTGTTCTTACATAAGTAAAAATCAAGGACAATATCTTTCTATGTAAAAAAATAATTATAAATCCACTTTTAAAAATAAATTCCCCTGCATCTTTTAAAAAGACAAGGAGAGAATATGTTACATAAAAAATAACAGCTTTTTATATACCACCCAGTCAATTATATTCGAATTTTTTACCAAAAACAAGAAAAAAAGTGCCTTTTTCTCAAATTTCTACAAATTCCCTTAAATTTTGACCTCTACCATAGGAAAAAACTATGGCAAACAGCAGAAAAATAGTATTTTACTATTCTCTACTAATTCCGTATGATATAGGGAAGCTTATATTCAGGAGATAAACATGAAAACTTCCGTTATTGGATTCCCACGTGTTGGAAAAGACCGTGAATTAAAATTTGCAAGCGAGAAATACTTCGCAGGTGAAGTCAGTGCCCAGGAACTTGAACAGACCGCAAAAGAGCTCCGTGCCTATGGATGGAAAAATCAGAAGGACAACGGCATCTCTTTTATTCCGTCAGGTGATTTTTCTTTCTATGACAACATGCTGGACACAACAGTACTTCTTGGAGCAACACCAAAGCGTTACAGAGACCTTGGACTTTCTGCACTGGACACTTATTTTGCAATGGCCAGAGGTTATCAGGGCAGCGCAGGAGACGTTAAGGCCCTTGCCATGAAAAAATGGTTCAACACAAACTATCATTACATGGTTCCTGAGCTTGAGGACATTACCCTAAAGGCAGACACAAGCACCCTTATCGCCGCATACAAGGAAGCTGAATCCCAGGGCATCCAGACAGTTCCTGCCGTTATCGGACCATATACATTCCTTAAGCTTGCTCGCTATGTGGGAAACAAAACCCGCAGTGATTTTACCAAAGAAGCCGCAGACGCATACATTCAGGTTATCAAGGACGTTACAGCCGCAGGTGCAGCATGGATTTCCATTGCAGAACCAGCCCTCGTTCTTGACATGAGCGATGATGACCTGACCGTCTTCAACTCACTGTATAGGACAATTCTTGCTTCAAAAGGCAGCCTCAAAGTAAACATTCAGACTTACTTTGGTGATATCCGCGACAGCTACAAGGCAGTTACTTCCCTTGGCTTTGACGGTATAGGTCTTGATTTTATAGAAGGACGCAGGACACTTGAACTTTTGCAGGCCAACGGTTTCCCAAAGAACACAGTTTTGTTTGCAGGCATCGTAAACGGAAAATATATATGGAAAAGAAATTATCAGAAAAAAATCGATTTAATTGAACAGATTAAAAAGCATGTTGAATCAGACAACATTGTCCTTTCTACATCATGTTCACTCCTGCACGTACCTTATACAACAGCAAGTGAGACAAAGCTTTCTCAGGACATACTCAAGCATTTTGCCTTTGCAGAGGAAAAACTTGTTGAGCTAAAAGAGCTTTCTCAGATTACAGAGGGCAACACACACGCACTTGAATCAAACAAGGCCCTCTTTGCCACCGAGCGTGTACAGAAAAACAAGAGCGTACAGGAAAAACTTGCCACCCTCAAGGACAGCGATTTTATCCGTCAGCCGGCATTTGCAGAGCGTGAGGAGATTCAGAAAAAAGAATTCAACTTGCCATTGCTCCCGACAACCACTATCGGTTCCTTCCCGCAGACAAAAGAAGTCCGTGCCATCCGTTCATCATTCAAGAAGGGAAAAACTTCTCAGGCAGAATACGAGGACTTCATGAAGAAGAAGATAGCCGAATGCATCGGGCTTCAGGAGGAAATCGGTCTTGATGTTCTGGTCCACGGAGAATTTGAGCGCAACGACATGGTTGAATATTTTGGCGATCATCTGGACGGATATGTCTTTACCGAAAAGGCATGGGTTCAGTCTTATGGAACAAGATGTGTAAAGCCGCCGATTGTATGGGGAGACGTTTCCCGCCGCCAGGCCATTACAGTTGCATGGTCAAAGTACGCACAGAGCTGCACAAAGAAATATGTTAAGGGAATGCTAACAGGTCCAGTAACAATCCTGAACTGGTCATTCCCACGCGAGGACATAAGCCTTAAAGAGCAGACCAACCAGATTGCTCTTGCCATCCGCGAAGAAGTCCTTGATCTGGAGGCAAACGGCATACGCATCATTCAGATTGACGAAGCAGCCCTCCGCGAAAAACTGCCGCTCAGAAAACAGGACTGGCACTCAGAGTATCTTGACTGGGCTGTTCCTGCATTCCGTCTGGTACACTCAGGTGTAAAGCCTGGCACTCAGATCCACACACACATGTGCTACAGTGAATTCAACGACATCATCAAGGACATCGATGACATGGATGCTGATGTCATTACATTTGAAGCTTCACGCTCTGACCTTAAGATCCTTGATGCCCTGCAGGAGGCAAAATTCCGCACAGAAGTAGGTCCCGGTGTATATGACATTCATTCACCGCGTGTTCCGTCTGTTCAGGAAATCAAGGATGCTCTGGGCAAGATGCTTAAGAAAGTTGAGCTTAAGAAACTCTGGGTTAACCCGGACTGTGGCCTTAAGACACGTGGCGATACAGAGACAAAGGCAAGCCTTATAAATCTTGTGACAGCCGCAAAAGAAATCAGGTCTACTTTATAAGCATTCCTGGGTATGTCTTTTTAAGGCAGCCAGATAGCTTTGTGCGTATGGGGTCGGTTTTATATCCTTTTGGGTAATCGTCCCTATACGCATATATTCATTTACATCCAGCGGGCGGGCTACAATATTCTCTCCGTTCAGCTCTGTGCTTATCACACCGGAACAAATCGTATATCCGTCCAGTCCTATCAGAAGATTGAATAATGTAGCACGGTCACAGACTTTGATGTTCTTGTCATGCTCCATGCTGCTCAACAATTCTTCAGAAAAATAAAATGAATTATGGTCACCCTGCTCATAGGTCAGGCACGGATAATCCCTAAGGTCTTCAAGCTGAATGCGTTCTTTTTCTGCAAGCGGATTACTGGATGAAACAAAAACATGCGGCTTTGCAACAAAAAGTTCCTCAAAAACCAGATTGCTTTTCTTAATCAGCCTTGAAATATATTCCTCGTTCTGTGCACTGGTATAAAGAACCCCCACCTCACTTTTAAGGCGCGACACATCTTCTATTATTTTGTATGTCTGAGTTTCCCTTAATGTAAAATCGTATGAATTACCGCCATATTCACGAATTACATCTACAAATGCTTCCACCGCAAAGGAATAGTGCTGACATGAAACAGCCAGTTTTGGAGTTCTTGTTTTTTGCCCCGTAAACCGCTCTTCCAAAAGGCTTGCCTGCTCCAATACCTGACGTGCATAGCCCAAAAACACATCACCGTCATTAGTAACGCTTACACCACGACTTGTACGCAAAAACAGCTCTACTCCCATTTCCGCTTCCAGATCGTGGATAGCTGCTGTCAAACTAGGCTGAGAAATAAAAACCTTTTTTGCCGCCTCGGTCATATTCAGACATTCTGCAACCGCGACGGCATATTTTAACTGCTGTA
>JAGADS010000326.1 GCA_017613485.1 Treponema sp. | reverse complement strand
CAAGAGTCCATGGATCACTGTTCCACATGCTTTTCTCACCAACAGGAACAACATCCATGTGGGCGCAGATCCAGACAGAGTAGTCGTCGTTTACCCCTGGAACTGTCGCGACAATATTGGGCCTTAAGCCTGTGCTTACGCGCTCATCAGGTGCATCGTAATGCCTTATGTCCTTTATGCCGTTCTCCAAGAGCCATTTCTCAAGTGCCTGTGTCTTTTTGGATTCCCCGTCCCCGCCGTTCTCCGGTGCAAGTGCAGGTATTGACGTCAAAAGCCTTTCAAGCTCCACCATGTCATGTACATGCTCTTCTATATATTTC
This sequence comes from Treponema sp., assembly GCA_017613485.1. The sequence continues at coordinate 7,659 of JAGADS010000326.1, read as the reverse complement.
CTTAACTGATCAAATTCCTGTGACATATATTCCTCCAAAACTGACATCATTATAGCATATCCGGGCTTTAATGTGCAGACCTCTTCAACAAAACTCAACTTAGTTGTATAATTAGAATACAAAACAATTGAATTGCTCTGGAGTGTTTATGGGAAAGGTTATTTTTACTGGAAGCAAGTATCAGGCAAATGCACATCTGTCTGACAGAATCAAGGCAAAGCTGGACTGCGAATTCATGGAGCTTGATGAGAAAACCCTGACCGAGGCTGTTGAGGGCGGAGATGTCTCGCTTATCGTTGTTCATCTTTCTGGAATTCCTGATGATAAAAAGGGTGAGCTTGCAAGAATCCTTTATAACATGGACAAGATTCCGTTCATATTATCAGGTACAAAGGAAGAGCTTCATAAATATTTTGAGCGAACACAGGCAAAAATCCTGCGCTATATAAAGACTCCAATCAAGCTGTCTGAATTCCTTTCTGAGATTAAGCGTATCCTCAGGATAGTTGATGAAAAGAACGTGGATATCTCCGAGCTTTTGGATACAGAAAGCAACACGATTATGGAGAAGGAACCGCCAAAGCACATACTTGTCGTGGACGACGATCCTGTTGTCCTGCGTTCAATGAGCAATATACTCAACGGTCTTTTCAGGGTATCTGTTGTAAAATCAGGTTATGGCGCGCTGTCATTCCTTGAGAACGAAAAACCGGACCTTATCCTTCTTGACTACCAGATGCCGGTATGCGATGGAGTGCAGACGCTTTCCATGATCCGCAATCTTGAGGGAGGAGCCGACATTCCTGTGTTCTTCCTGACTGGCATTGATGATGCGGAAATGGTAAAGAATGCCATATCACTTCATCCACAGGATTACATACTCAAATCTGCCGGGGTATCACATCTCCTTCAGAAAATCGAGGCATTCTTCTGATGGCTAATCAGTTCATCAAAAAAAGCGAGATACCGGTTTTCAAAAAGATGATAAACGAGGCAAACAGCTTTCGTCTCTGTCTTTTTCCGCCGGTACTTGCACTCTATCTTCTGACTGAATTCATTTCTGATTACAGGAAACTGCTTTCACCAGAACGTGCAGGCTATGTCTTCAACGGTCTTATCCTGAACGTAAATGCCTACGCAATCTTCATGTTCCTTGATGCCGTGATAGTCATTTCTTCTATCTGCATTTTCATCACGAACCTTATCTACAGAGGCAAAAGAAAAAAGGGACTTGAGAACAACGAGAACCTTTTTCTGTTTCTTGTAAAACTTTACGGCTGGCTTTTACTTACAGTCAGCTTTCTTGCAGTTGCCCTTACCTCATGTGTTTTTGCAAGCGAGGATCTTACTTTCTTCTATCTGATTGCCCTTGTTACATCTGCCGTCTTTTATCTGGACTGTCTTGTAATGATTCCAATCACGATAGTTTATTATGCACTTCTTGAAATTATGCCCCATGTTTTTGGATGGAATCTTACTTATGAACCATACATGCCTTACGGTATTTTCTTTATTCTTGCAATATCCCTGATTTCACTTTTCCGTGCATACTATATTCTTGTTACACTGAGAAGGGAAAAAGAGATTCAGGATCTTCGCGAGAACGCAGACCGTCAGAACAGCCTTAAGTCGATGTTCCTTGCCAACATGAGCCACGAGATCCGCACACCGATGAATGCCATCGTCGGAATGAGCGAGCTTGCAATGGACTTTGATCTTCCGCCATCAAAGAAAAACACGATAAGGCAGATACGTTCATCTGGCATTGCACTTGTCGGAATAATAAATGACATTCTGGATTTTTCCAAGATTGAGTCAGGCAAGATGGAGATTGTTTGCGATGATTATGATCTTCTTAAAATGCTGTATGATGTGGGGAACGTCTGTCTTGTAAAGCTTCAGGGGAAAAAGGTTGACCTCAAGATAAAGATTGATCCATCGCTTCCATCCGAAGTCAGCGGTGATGACCTTAGGATAAGGCAGGTCCTTATAAACCTTACAGGTAATGCCGTCAAATTCACGGACACAGGCTCTGTTACGATATCTGCCGAGAAAGGAGAGAAAGAGGGAACCATAAGGTTTTCTGTCACCGATACAGGAATAGGAATAAAAAAAGACGACCTGGAAAAGATTTTTGCGGAGTTCCAGCAGGTTGACATGAAGATGAACAGATCCAAGGGAGGAACAGGTCTTGGACTTTCCATCTCAAAAAATCTTGTTCGTCTTATGGGCGGTTCTCTTTCTGTTGAATCAGAATACGGAAAAGGCTCTGTCTTTTACTTTGACATTCCGCAGCAGTCTGTATCTGACATTTCCACCGGCGAAAAATATCCTGATGTCTTCACTCTTGAGCAAAGCAACGGTATCTCCATGTCTGAGCTTAACCGTCCTGAGATCGCAGGCCTTTTTGCAGACAGCGACGAGCTTGAGAAAATCTCATGCCCCGATGCAAAGGTACTTATAGTTGATGACAACGAGCTTAACATAGAAGTCGCACAGGGATTCCTTGAGAAATTCAATGTCGTTCCTGACACAGCATTAAGCGGACTTGAGACTCTTGAAAAACTTGAGCAGGGGAAAAAATACCACATCATTTTCATGGATCACCAGATGCCTGTCATGGATGGTGTTGAGGTCCTGAAAAAAATACGCTCCATGGAAGCAGAAGGAAAATCATTCCGTGCCGACTCAGAAAAAGCACCATGTACTGTTATTGCCTTTACCGCAAATGCCGTAAGCGAATCAGTAAAGATGTTCATGGACTCTGGCTTTAACGGATTCATTGCAAAGCCTGTTCAGGGAAAGGATTTTGCCGATGCCCTTGTAAAATGGATTCCCCAAAACCTTATTTCTGAATGTGAGTCAGTTCCAGAAAAAGATTCCGACAAGGAAACCAAGACTGAAAAGTCCCTGATAAAAACTTTCTTACGCCTGCTTGAACCTTCTGCAAAAGAGATAAATGATTTTCTTGAAAAAGGCGACATGAAAAACTACACGATAAAAGTTCATGCACTTAAAAGCTCTGCAAAAATCGTAGGCGACCAAAAGCTTTCAGATCTTGCGGCCGAGCTTGAATATCTTGGAAACCATCTTGACTCAGATGATGCATTAAATAAAATCAAGGAAAAGACACCCATGCTCCTTGACATGTACAGGTCATGCGGAGAAAGCTTAAGGAAAAATCTGGAAGACGATGACACAAAAAAAGCCGATGCAAAGGATTCCGATTTAAAGGAAATATCTTCCACCGTGTTCCAGGAAATAAAGCAGGAAATACTTGAGGCATGCTCGCACAATGATTTGAATGCACTGGATTCAGCATTGGAAAAACTCAATGGATTTACGTTAAAGGAAGGAGACAAAGAACTCCTTCATCAGCTTGAGGATGCCGCCGAGATGATTGATTTTGATGAAGTCTCAAGAATCATAAAATTGCTCGGGGTGTAGGCTAATCCTGCAAAAGAAGCAAGTCAAGATTACAGTGAGCCGGAGGATAGTTCATGCCTTCGTATAAATGAAGTCCGTTTCCCATGCACCATTTCCAGCTCTTGCATTCCGCGCACATGCCCTTTTTTGTCCAGGAACGGTCCCTCATGTTCTGATAGCAGTTGTTCCACACATCCATGAAATCATCGCTATAAATATTTCCCTGAATAAAATCTTTTGCCCTTACAGAAAGACATGCAGAGATTGAGCCGTCGCACATCACCGAGCCTACGTTTATTCCAGCCCTGCAGAAAAAGAAAAAATCCCTGACTTTAAGCTCATAGGAACCAAGATAACCCTCGCAGGAATAGTTCAGGTGAATTCCCCTTCCCTCGCTGTTACGATATGTACGTGTCTGATAAATAAAATCCATAAGGTTCCGGTATTCTTCCGGTGTAAGCGAAAGATCCTCGTTAACCGCACGTCCTGTTGGGAAAATCGAGAATATTCGCCATTGCTCAACTCCCTTTTGAATCAGGAAATCACGCAGCTTTGGAAGGATGGAAATATTTCCATGATGAACGCATGTTATGACGTCAAAGATAAATGCCCTGGGGTTTGTGTTGTGTTCGGCAGCCATTATGTCTATTGCATTCACTACGGTAGAAAATGATTTTGGATTTTTCCTTAGATATGTGTGTTCTTCCTCAAGTCCGTCAAGGCTCACACTCATCGATGAAAGTCCGCTCTGCCTTAGTGAATGGAAACGGCTTTCGTCAAGGAGAAGTCCGTTGGTGACTATGCCCCACGAAAATCCCCTCTTTATGATCTCAAGGCCTGCTTTCTCCAGGTCATCGCGTAAGAGAGGTTCTCCGCCTGTGATGGCAACCGCAAGATTCCGGCTTGTGTTTTTTGATTTTATGCTGTCCAGTACTTTTGTAAAATCCTCCAGAGGCATATCTTTTATTCCGGAGGATTTAAGACAGTCTGATCCGCAGTGACGGCAGTTCAAATTGCATCTGAGCGTACATTCCCAGAAAAGGTAGTTCAGCTCATGCTTTTTTGCAATGCCCTTGCGGTAGATTGAAAATACATTTCTTTTTAGCTTGTCGCCGAGGCTGAGTCTGTTATTATTCTTCGTCCGCATTCTCAAGCTCAACATTAAGCTCTGTATCCAAATCTACAAGACCGATTTCCTTTGACTGTCTTTTGAAGGATCCGTTTTCCTCTCCGTCAAGATCTTCAAAGACTACCTTTACTTTGGAACCAAGTGACCTTGTATTTAGATAATACATTCCGCCTTCCAATGTGGTGGTTTGATCAAGTTCAACACCATTAGAATCAACAGCACGTACGGTAATTCCACGCACAGGAGCATTGTCCTCTGATGATGTTACAGTTCCTTCAACCCTTGCATAGTTTGGAGCCATTCCATAGCATGAAGTCAAAGTTCCGATTCCAAGAAAAGTCAACACAGTAGCAAAAGCCTTTTTAACTGACCATTGAATCATACGCATCTCCTTTTTTCAAAGTTTTACTTCTTAACTAATTATATAATAGTCTATGCAGGACTTCAAGTTCAAAATCGCGAATATTACGAATGTAACATGAATCTATGGATGTAATATAAATGTAATATTTCATTGGCATTACATCTTACGGTTCCAGCTTTACTTGAAAAAATGTCAAAACCTTTATAAAATTACAGCCATGAATAATTACATGTACAGCAGGAAAGCAAAACTCATAATAAGGATAATTGCCATTATTGCCGTCGTCCTCCTTATCGCAACAAACATATTCAAAATCTTATTTACATTAATGACAGATGACAACACAATCGATCCAATAGAATTGTACTATCTGATTATAAATATTATTGTCATAATTCTCTTTATACTGGTATTCATTTTTCCTCAAAAGTTCATGCTTGTGGCAATTGCATGTTTTTATTATTCGGTAAACATCATTACAAATGAACCCCACAATTCTATGGGCATTTTGATGTATTGCCTTGGAACTTCAATACTAATCTTTAGAGGCTTTTTCAGAAATCATGCCAAAATAAAAATCACAATTCTAGCCCTAATACTTCTTATCCTTGAAAGTTTCAGATTAAGATTCAGCTCTACTGTCATAAGGGAATCTTTACTTGATGATTTTGCATTTTCCTTTGTTTATGCTATCGGCATGGTTTTCATATATGGCTATGCAAGCAGGAATTCTGATTATTCAAAAAAACTCAATGTAGCCAAATACAACGAGCTTAAAGAATCGGATGCAGAAATGTTAAGGCGCGTTTTGGCAAACCAGCAGTACAAGGTAATCGCAATCGATTTGAACAGAACAGAAGGAACCATACGAAACCGTCTGAACAAGGTTTACGACATTCTTGGAGTAGGAGACAGAACTGGATTCATTACAACATATTCAGGGTTTGAAGTTGTCTATGAACCAGAACCATCTGAGCCAGCTCCACAAGAGACAAACCCTTCAAGCTGACAGTTCACCCATCCCTACCTCTCAGAGAATTCAAACAAAGATATTTGCTTGATTTTTTGATTGAGTTACAATATTATCAATAATGGAGATCCACTCATGAATAGAAGTGTCCTTGGTAAAAGCAAAATGACTTTTACAGTATTCTATAAAATAATCCTTAGGGTTTTATCCATTGCCGCAATTATAGTCCTGCTTTATGGTGCTGTAACAAATATCATTTGCCTCAAGGAATCAATTGAAAACCGGCATGATTTTTTCATGAGAATCTTTTTTATTATCGCCAATATAATCACAGCGGCTTTCTTTATTTTTTTATTCTTTAAACCGGAAAAGCTAGTCCCCTGCTCAATGGTCAGCATTATTTATGCCATACCAAATTTGATAGACAATGGAAGCATAGGAATAGGCTATTTCATGCTTATTCTTTTTTGTCTTTCCTTATACATCCAGGGATTTTTTTAAAAGAGAAAAATATTCAAGATATGTGCATTCATTATTTGCTTTATTGCCATGATGTTAACAAACCTTAGATTTGGATTTGAAGTATTTATCTCAAGCTTTTGTCATGTCATCGGATACACCCTTATTTTCTCAGTAATCATATTGATGTTTGTCAAGTTTATTCTTGAGGAAAAACATTCGATTATGGGGCAAAAAATTCTTGATTTGAGGAAGCCTGTTTCAGAGGGACTTATCAAGGATCGTGACGTAAAATGGCTAAAACAGATTTTAAATGGCGACAAGTATTCCGCCATTGCAATCGAGTCAGCAGTCAGTGACGGAACTATGCGTAACAGAATAAGAGAAGTATTTAAGATTATCGGTGTCACAGACAAAAAGCAGTTCACCTCAATCTACAGTGATGCTCTGGTTATTTCCACTCAAGAAGAATTCCAGTCATGGAAAGATACATTGGTATAAAAGATAAATTATATTTCGTCCTGGATAATACGGCCATTCTCTTTTTCTGTCTTGAAAATGTCATAAATATATGAAGGGCTTTCCAAGTACAAACCTGTTTCGACATCATTCAGTTTTGAAAAAGTTTCTGAGCTATAAAACCTTTGCATGGCATTAATCCTTGGGGTGATAGAATTCCAGCTCGGGGTATATTCCCTGGATCAGGCGGAAGTGTGTGTCGCGAGTCCACAGGGGAACATTGTACTTCATCGCACAAAAGGCTATCATCACATCGGCAAGTGGAAGCGTAAATCCTATTTCGCGCAGGGTCTGAAGTATAATTCCAACACCCTCAAAATCATATTCATCTGTATGAAGAAGATTAAAGGAATTAAAAAAGTGGAGCATATCATCAACTTCCTGACTGGTTTTCGCACCGTGCAGAAGCTCTGATTTCACTACACCACAGATCGCATATTTGTCTGGAGTGATATTCAGTTTTAGAAGCTCTTTTGGCTTTCTCCAATAATCAACTAAAATATTTGTATCAAATAAAATCATATCATGCTTATCCTTCGCAATTCATTTATTGCGTCTTCGTCTACATCAATCGCACCGATTTCCTCTATTACATCTTTTAGATTCCTTGTGGGTGGAGTTGGTGGCGTAACGTTCTGGCGGATTCTTGCGATGAATTCCTTGCGGCGTTTTTCCTGCTCCGGGGTCTGAGGCGGATTCAGCACCTTTTTTGAATCCTCAACAAGATGGTCGTAATCCTCTACGGTAATCATCACACATTCAGGGGCATTGTTCTTTACAACGACCTTGATT
>JAGADS010000325.1 GCA_017613485.1 Treponema sp. | reverse complement strand
GCCGTTGACGGAGGAAAAAAGAGCGTGAGAGCCTGTGCTTTAATTTGGAAAGATTTGGAGGAAATAAAATGAAAGTATTTATAGTTTACTGCCATCCGTCGGAGGAATCATTTACACGACACATAAGGGATTCTTTCATAATTTAATCTTTTAAAAGCCCGTCTTGTCTGAAAAAGATTGCATATTTTTAACTCTTCTTGTAGTATTGAGAAATGGAAAACAATATTTTAAATCCAATCGGAATGACTTCAGTAAAAGTTGTTTCGGTCGTGCCGGAATGGGTAGATCGCCTTATGGAAGAATCCTACTGCATGGGAATTGATTTGTGAGAAACTGATTGGGTATAAGGCATTTAATATTCAATCCACTGATGCATACCGGGACCAAATAGCTCGCTTGGTCTTTCTATGAACCCGAACTTTTTGTAGAAGCCCTGTTTGTTTTCGGCGGCCATAAGGGAAATCATGATCCTGTAACCTGGTTTTAGAAGGCTTCGAATATATTCCATGATTGCCTCCATAAGTTTTCGACCAAGCCCCTTCCCCTGATATTCTGGAGAAACAATCACATCAGCAATAAGAACGGAATACCCATGATCCCATATCACTCTACCCAATGCGACCGCTTTATCATTATCCCTGAAACAAATTACGTGAGAATTTTGCAGACCAGCTTCTGCCTGTTCAGTTGGAAACACACTCCAGCCGACTGCCTGCCTTAGTCCTAAATATTCTTCTGGTGAAATTGTATTTGTAATTTTAATATCCATAGTTATTTCCCTGACAATTTAAATTTCAAAAGCAAAGAATACCGACAGCCATTCCTTCCGGAATATTATGAAGAGTAACCGCAAGCACCATCATTGTTGTTTTTTGAAGATTGCTTTTTAAGCCCTCCTCCCTTTCATCAAGGTGCATGTGGGGAATAACTTTATCCAGAATCAAAAGACCCCTTGCAATTATCCAGTTCATTCTATTTGCCTCGCTAATAACTTTGTTCTATATAAGATTCAGTATATCAGCAAAAAACTTTTATGGCAAATATTTTTAGAAACTGAATCGTGCCTTGATGTATATTGTGCTTAAGTCTTTGTACTTGCCGTATTCTCCATCACTGTCAGGACCTGGCAGGAATATATATGCACCGCCTTCAACTTTGATTTGATCGGAAATGCTGTAGCTGGCGGAAGGGCTTATAAGGCTGTCAAAATCGTTGAAGTTGACAAGGCCGCTTAAGCTTAAGTCCAGAGTTTCATTTACCAGGGATTTTGATATGCTGAGGCTTGCACCATGTGTGAATGCATCTTCCCTTTCCAGTGCTCCAATGTTTCCGAAAACGGCATCACAAAAATATTGTGCGGTTATTGTCCATCCAGAAGGCATCCAGTCCACACCGACGAGACCTGAAAGCTCGTTGTGTTTTTCGTAAACTTCAACGTCTGTTACAACGGACATTTTTTCTTCGATGATTTTTTCTGCTGATTTTTGAATACTCCGCAACGGAAAGAATGCTCCTTCAATTCTGATGACAGTTTCTCCAATTGGAACCGCTGCATCCGCACCAATCATACCCATGTGCCGGTAATTCCCGCTCACGATGATTCCTGTAAATGATGGATAAGTACCTGTCAAACTATAGTCCAAAAGGGGAATGTCATCCCAACCATAAAAGCCATAGAGGGAAAGGTCACATGCGGAAAAATATCCAGAAAGCTTTAATGCATACTCACCGTTCCATATCGCAGTCTTGGGTTTCTCCATTTCATTGATTTCAACAGGAAGAGAAATTGACACACCCGGTGCAACTGGAAAATCAACAGCAGAAGGTACGACAAATTTCCTAAGCATGTTTTCTTCATCAAGTGGAAGTGCTGCTGGTGTAAAAAATGGAATCCAATATGCATCGGCTGTGAACTGTTCTCCAGAAAAAGACAGGCGCAGTGCATCGATTGCGAGTTTTGAATCATCACCTGTCATTGCAGAAAAGCTTGACATGTCACTCGGACAGATTACGTTTGTAATGTCTATTCCATCTGCCTTGCCCCATGCTGCCTTTTGCCGACCGATTCGTATTCCCCAGAGAGAATCTGTATAGTCAATCCAAAGCTCATCAAGAGAAAAGCCAAATGAATTTGATACAGCATCATAGGAAACAGAAGCCATGGCAAACGCTGAGCTGTTATCGTAGTATGCATCGATTTTTCCGGTAAAGGAAGTGTCACCAAGCATGAATCTTCCTGCGCAGGAATCTTTGTCCGTCCATGGCGATCCGACACCCCATTGAGTCTGTATGTCTCCGGAGAATTCAATGCCCTGGGCGACAATATTTGAAAAACATAAAAGTGAAATGATTAAAAAAGAAAAAGATTTTCTATTCATGAAAACTCCTGAATGTGTTATTTTCCGGTTTGATCGGACAGTCTGTACAGAACATCATTGTATAGATTGCCGGGTCTAGCCCGGCAATGACAAATTCTACTTCTTAGACAGTCCTATGACATTAAATTTAGCAAGGAAAAACAAATTACCTTATTCTTCCTTTTTCAAGTGCGGCAACGGTGAGCAATGAATCGTCAATATCGTCTGCATTGTAGACAATATTTTTTGTTTCGATGAGAGACCATGTGCCTGACTGGACATTCTCCATCTTCATCTTCTGTGCGGTTGTAAAGCCCTTGATTGTAGTGAAGTTGGAGCAAGTCAGGACACGGTGAAGCTTATCCTGCCTGTCATAGAATTCACACTTGCGCAAAATGAAATCTGATTTTGAGATGTAGGAAATGTAGCGTGGATCTTTTTCTGTGTGCTTTTTGCTGATGCACTCAACCTTGTAGCAGGCAACACCGTCAACGTTTTCTTCTCCAAGAAGATTATAGTTGTAATCGTTCAGGCTTCTGTCTCCCATGTCCTGATAGGTAAAGTCAGTTCCCATAAAGCTTCCTTCACTCTCTGAGCCACTTGAAGCGATACGGCGTGTCTTTTTCATTGCAGGAAGGTAGAGCCAGTTGTCTGAGTCTTTCTTGTTTCCCTTTGAATCTTCCTCATAGTTGAACATAAGATAGCCTGTTCCTGCAACATCCTTTGGTGTTGTAAAAACTATTATTTCCTTTTTTACATCACCATAATCCTTGCTCTTCATGATTACCTCGCGGATTCTGTCAGAGCCTTTCTTTGAATGAATCGTGAGTGTTGCAGTTGAAGATGATGTTTTGGGCTCAGCTACCTCATCTGCCTTTTTCATGATGTCATAGCCTGTAAGTGACTGAGCACTCAAAGAGGCTGCCATTAAAACTGCTGAAATTGTAAGAATTAATTTCTTCATGTTAATCTCCTTATATTTGTCATTTTTTTGTTTCTTTTCCAAACGGCTTGGTGATGAACAACAGCACAGGTGTAATTGTATAGTCTGCAATCAAGGCACCGCCAAGACCTATGATGGAAAGATAACCCAACCTTACAAGAACAGTCATTGTACTGAACAGGAAGATAAAGAACATTGCACAGAGGATGATTGTGGTCATGATCATTGTCTTTCCTATTTCACGGTAAGAATTCAAAATGGCTTTCCTGTAGTTTCCGCATAACTCAAAATGATATTTTATGTGGTTTGTAAAATGAATCGTATCATCAACCGCAATACCAAGAATCATAGGCATTATCATTGCAGTAATCATGTCTAGCGGAAGTTTCATATATCCCATCAGGCCACCGATAAGAACGATCGGAACAATATTCGGAATCATTGCGATAAATCCAGTTCTGAATGACATAAATGCTATGATCAGGAGAATCAGAATAATTAAAAGTGATGTACCGATTGACTTGATTGAACCGCGGACAAGCTTTCCATTCATCTCGGCATACTGCATTACTTCACCGACTACACCACCGTTTGTAATTCCAGGGAAGAGTTCCTTTACCCACTGCTCAACCATGCGCACGTTCTGGACACATTCCTCACCATCGTAGCCGGAAAGCTCAACATGAAGGTATCCCGCCTTAAAATCCTCGCTTACGTACTGGTACAAATCGTTTCCGCCGGATATTTCATACAGGAACAATATCTGGCTTACAAGATCCTGATCATCGGGGATTTCATAATATTCAGCTTCATCACCGTTAAGCGTCCTGTTCATCTCCTTTATTATTTTTGTTACAGATGATACGCGGGGTTTACCATTTGAAATTTTTGTCATGCTCAGTGTACCTATCCGCTCTGCAAGCTCATCCATGTTTTTTAGTACTTGCGGATCTTTTAAGGAATCTTCGTCTTTATATTCAACAAGAACCTCATAGCTGTACTGACTTCCAAGCTGGCTTCTTGTGATTTCCATAAGGCGCTTTATGTAAGGTGTCCTTTCTCCCATCATGTCAGCATAGTTCATGTTTACCTTGATCATGAATACACCGGGAATGACCGCCGCCATGACTGCAACTGTGGCAATAACTGTAATCCATTTTTTATTCAAGATGGATTTCCCCATTGACTCGACACGTAAATCTGCTTTTGTAGCACCAGCCGTATCAACAAACGTAGGATCTGGTTCCTTATCTTTACCAAAACTGTAGAGGCAGGGTAGAAGAATCATTGTGTAAATGAATACCGCAAAAACTGCCGCCGCCGTTATGCCTCCAACCCAGCGCATTGGACGAATTCCTGCAGACAGGAAAGAAAGCATACCGCCCATTGTCGTAATTACCGTGAAAAACAAAGCCCAGCCGGAATCACGGACTCCCATTATAATCGATTCCTTGCGTTTCCCGGTTTTCCTGAAATACAGTTTGAAGCTGTTGATGTAGTGAACCGCATAACCTACTGCCAGTGCCATGGCAAGAAGTACGGTTACCATGATCATTGTGTTGTTTCCCTTGATGTTCAGCCATGCAGAAGCGCCAAGCGTTGTAAGTATTGCACCCGCGGTAGAAATGGCAGGAACAACGACACCTCTGAATGAGCGGATGAAAATGATAAGGAAAAGAAGCATTACAAGAAATCCAATACCAATTCTGGAAATACATTGTACTACGATGGATTTTTCTTCTTCATATTCAGTATAACTAAGACCTGCAGGTCTTATTTCCCATTTGTCAGACTGATATTTTGGAGAGTTGAATATTTCCATTGCAGGCGGGGTGATAATGTCTTTGGCCTCATCCAGATTTTCTGAATACTGCTCAAGATTTACTATAAGCCAGGTTTCCGTACAGTCAGGTGAGACAAGTGTGTTTATAAGTGATTCACGGCTCAAGATAAACTGTTTTTTCTCTTCAAGTTCTGCCGGATCTGCTGGAACTCCATCTTCAAAAGGACTTGTTACCTCAAAGCCCTCTTCTGTTCCGATTGGAATTGAAAGTTCCATCAGGGAAGTGATGCTGTCTGCGTATGGAACATTGTTCAGCAAATCATCCCCAAGCTCATCAATCATTGTAAGAACCTCAGGGTCAAAAACATTATCAGCTTTTATGTGTGCCATAAGGGAATCTGTGGAGCCAAAAATGCTTTCAAAATGATCCTGGTTTATTTTAGTGGCCTCCCAGTTGTCAAACCAGTCTTCTTCTCCATTGTCCAGTTTAAGCCGCGGAAGCCCCAGACAGCAGACAATGGTAACAACAGCCAGCCCTATAATAAAGCCCCAGCGGTGCTTTACCTCAAAACGTCCGAATTTTTCAAACCAGTCGTTTATTTTAGTTACTTTCATAAAAACCTCACAATGCCATCCGATAACATCGTTATCAGATAACAATGTTATCATAACGGTAACAGTGTTATCTTGTCAAGAGGTTTTGGTAACAATGTTATCTTTTTTGCATTTTTATATTGACAAAAGAATGAATCAAAAGATAGAATAAGATTATCGGGTCAAAAATGGCAGAATCATCCGTAGAAACAAAAAATAAACTTCTTGAAAGTGCAAAAAAGGAATTTCTCGAAAAGGGCTTTAACGGAGCGTCTCTCCGCACTATAGCCGCAAATGCCGGGGTCACTACAGGTGCGATGTACCGTCATTTTAAGGATAAAAATGCTTTTTTCTGTGCCCTTGTTGATGATGCCATAGAATATACGAAGAAAACCGTGATGATTGCCGGACCGGAAAGCCATTTGGAACTGACTGTTCCCGAGCTGCAGAAAAAACATCTTGAGGATGAAGTTAAATCCGTAAATGATTTTATAGACTATATGTTTGAAAACATTGATGCCTTTACGCTGCTTCTTACAAAAGCCGCCGGAAGTGAGCATGAAAACTTTCAGGAAGAAATCTGCGAATTATACACAAAAAACTGTCAGGAAACATTCAAGTGGATGTACAAAAATAAGATCGCGGCTAAAAAAGTTTCACCCATGACAGTTCATTTTATGGCTTCAACAGTAATAAATGCGTACTGCGATATAATACTTCATAATATGAGCAAAAAAGAAGCTGTCTCATGCATCAAGGACATAATGGAATTTTCTCGTTATGGAAGCATGCATCTATTGGGAATGGCTGATTATGACGTGTAAGCAAAAAAATCTTACTAAGATAGATAATCAAGTTGTACAGTAAATCGTGTATGACGATAGATTCAAAATTGTAGAACACATTACAAACGTAATTCTTGACCCATTGCCTCTTTTTTGAGATAATTGAAACAGTTTTTTTCACTATGAATTGGGATTTTATTTTTTTTGTAAACAGTGTTCTTCTCGGTGTTGGACTTGCCATGGACGCTTTTTCTGTTTCTATCGCAAATGCCTTGAGTGAACCGGAAATGAGAAAAAGACGCATGTGCTTTATCGCGGGCATCTATGCTTTCTTCCAGTTTGCCATGCCCATGATCGGATGGATTTGCGTTCATACTGTTGTTGAATACTTCAAGGGCTTTGAAAAATTCATTCCGTGGATTGCACTGATTCTCCTTTTGTACATCGGCGGCAAGATGATTTGGGAGACGGTCCGTGGTAAGGATGAAGGTTCTTCGGGAACTGCGGTAAGATTGACAGTTCCGGCTCTTTTGATGCAGGGTGTTGCAACTTCTATTGATGCGCTTTCGGTTGGTTTTACAATTGCAGATTACGGCCTCCTGATGGCGTTTATTGCTTCCATTATCATTGCTGCCGTTACCTTTGCAATATGTATGGCAGGACTTTTAATCGGCAAAAAAGCCGGAGACAAGCTTGGCTCAAAAGCAACCCTTATTGGAGGCATAATCCTGGTTGGAATCGGCATTGAGATTTTTGTCAAGGGAATGTTTTTCTAACTTTTACAAGAAGAAGATTTAAACATGAAAGTAAACAGAAATTTAATATAATAGGCTGATAAAATGAAAGAAAGGATCATGAAAAATACAATTGTATCTTGCTGGATTATATTTGCAATCCTGATACTTGTGCATGGGTTTGAGGCGATTGTGCTCAGGATGGATGAAACCTTTTTTGGGGAAAACTTCATCAACAAGGTGTTCGGAATTCTTGTCATGGTTGTTGTAGTGCGCCTTCTCAATTGGAAGGGTCAGGACATAGGATTTGTCAGAAATGGAATAATAAAGACTGTAGGGCTTGGATTACTGATTGCACTCTGTTCTTTTGTCATTTCGTACACTGTGGAAATCATCATCCTTAAGAGCAGTGGAAACAGCATTCGCCTGGGCTTTTTTACAGCAGGATTTTCATTGACGGGAGAAGCTGCCATTCATACTGGAATTGGTTTTATCCTGATGTGCATTTTCTTCAACATCATAAATGTTGTTATGGAGGAAGGCATTTTCCGCGGATTGTTCAACAATATCGTTAAAACTGATCATTCTCCAAAGGCCGCCTTGCTGTTCCAGGCATTTTTGTTCGGACTGTGGCACATCGTTAACCCAATTCATAACCTGATTGACGGGGACATTAACATTACTTCATTCATCGCACTCAGCATAGGATATATTATTCTTGCAGGAATGATGGGCATCAAGTGGGGACTTCTCTATCGTATGACCGGAAGCCTTTACGCTGGAATGGCGGACCACTTCTTCAACAACTGTGTTGCAACAAACCTTCTTCATGTGGTTACGGAAAACGGCATCGATGACATGATGATAGTCCGTGTAGCGATTGCACAGCTGCTTTCATTTGCAGTGATTCTGCTCGTGTGGAGGAAAAAAGCACAGGAACACAAGTCAACATGATGACATTCAATTCTTTGATTATTGAAAAGGGACCCGCGATTTTTAGAGGGTTGTCAACCAAATATAATACCTGGTAACTTCATTTTCTGATATATTTGGTTCCTCGGCCAGATCCCAATGTCGTAATAATACCGCTCTTTACCATTTTACCAAGGACGGCCTCTACAGTTGTCGGACTGATATCCGGTAAAAGACGGCAGATTTCAGCTTTAGAAATCGGTAACAGAGAATTAAGGACTGTAGCCTCTATACGCGCTGTTTTTGTGACTTTATTTGAATTAACAACTGCAAACCGTTTATCAAGTTCCTGATAACACTCATACAAAATGCTAAGAAAGTTCTGCATGAACGGGAAATAATTATTCTTGCTTTTGTGCCAGTTTTCAGAGGATTCTTTCAATGCCTGATAATACCATGCTTTGTTTTTGTTTATCTGTTCTTCAAAAGAAATATATTTTCCAACATCAAATCCATTTTTATATAACAGCAGCAAAGACAAAAGCCGGGACATTCTTCCGTTGCCGTCTCTAAAAGGATGTATACATAGAAAATCAAGAATTACACAAGGAATAAGAAGAAGGGAGTTTATATTTGAATCAGAGCTTGCTTCCATAAAGGCAAGAAAAAGCTGTTCCATTGCGGCTTTAGTTTCATTTGAAGGAACTGGAGCAAAACGAACTTTTTTGTTACCATGCGCATCAATTTCAAGAATTACATTGTCGTCAGTTTTGTAAGTTCCGCCGTAAGTATAATCGGTTGCAGAAAGCAATGTTTTATGAAGTGACAGCACAGAGTTTTCATTGAACTGAATATTCTGGTGCCCTGTATGAATAAGATTCAATGCATCCCTATAGCCCAGGATTTCCTGCTCGTTGTGATTAAGAGGGGCACTGTCTTGTTGGACAATCTGAATAATACGTTCATCGGTAGTTACAATACCTTCAATTTCATTTGAATATTTTACAGACTGGATTTTTGCTATTTTTTCAAGTTCGGTAAAGATTTTCTGAAAATCATTTTTCCTGAATTGTGAGGCCATTTTTAAGGATGAAATGGAAACCGTAACATTCACAAGAGAAGAAGGCAACATTCCATTGTTCAAAAATGAATAATCAAATATGTGCATATATACCCCATTTATCTGCATATAAATTATAAATCTATGTGCAGATAAAATCAAGTTATATGCATATTTTTAGGGAATTTATGTGCAGAAAATCAAAACTTCATAATATCCGTTTGTTTTTCTGCATGTTCAAAACTCAGTATCTTCTGCTCTATATGCTAAAATGAGGTTTCAATGCCGAATCATTTTTTTTGTGTTAGAAAGATTGACTTTCCTTGTTATCTTGAACCCTGATGTTTTCAGGATCTCTTTGATGGCACGGATTGCACCTGTGGACTGGCCGCAAAGATAATTGAAAGGGAAAGGGGTAGTACAGCTTGTCACCACCAGGGCTTTCTTTCCCTTGTGCAAGGCAATCGGAATACCGCTCTTGGACTCGCCCATCAATATCGCAACAAGACGGTCAAAAAGACATTTTAGTTTTCCATTCATGTTGCCCCAGTAAACAGGAGTACCCACAAAAAGCATGTCGCAGTTTTTTATCTCTGTCTCGATTCTATGTGCAT
>JAGADS010000324.1 GCA_017613485.1 Treponema sp. | reverse complement strand
CCCTTTGTTATTTTAAAGATAAGAATTGAATTATTCAGCGAGTGTGAAAACCATTGCACGTCCGTTTAGTTTTCCGTCTATGTCAATTTCCATGAGTGTGATTGTCTTGAGGTCGCTTGAGTAAGTGACATTGGTGTAAAGAACATGTCTTGGAGCAGTGTTGTTGAACAGGATTTTTCTTGATGCAGTGTCAACATGGAACCCGTATTCTGCAAATGATGACGGAGCGTTGGCGTTTTCCTCCATGGTGGACTTTGAAGTAAATGTAAACCTGTGATCCGGCTTCCACTGTGTTGCCTTGACATTCTTACCGCTTTCCTTGTAGGCAGTGAGTTTGTAGACTGAGCCAACTTTGAACGGACAGTTCTCTGCTGCCTTCTTAAGCTCTTTTACTTCGGCTAGAAGGGCTTTTGCATCGCTGTGGGTCGGTAAATCCTTGAGTGCCGTGTTCAGGATTTTCTCGGCCTCATCAAGATAGCCCTTGTCCATGGCAAGTGTGCGTGCCTGTAATGTCCTTGCATCCGCCATGAGTGTTTTTGCCTCTGCATTATTCGGGTAGGAGGAAAGAACTTTTTCTAGTTTCTTGATTGCAAGCTCAGGGGAATTGCTTCTGATGTAGTCCCTTGCATCCTGGAGATTCTGTTCGAGAGAAACCTCATCTGCCTTGATTCTGGATTTTGCCACTGCAATCTTACTCTTTAAATTTCTTGCGTCGGTATTTCCAGGTCTCTTGTCCAGGACTTCTTCTACAAGCTTGCCCGCTTTGTCCAGGTCAGAGGCACTGCCTGATTTATAAAGCCTGTCTGCTTCCTTTACCTTTGCAACATACAGTTTTTCCGTTATCTCGTCATCAAGGTCAAATAGATCCATGTTCCACGGTTCTGCGGCTCTGGCTTCTTCAACCAATTTGCTGGCTGTCTCAAGGTCTTCAAGCTTGTCTGATTTTGAAAGCTGTTTTGCCCTCTCTACCTTTTGATCTGTGGTTTCTGCTTTTTTTGCAGTGGTGGCAGCTGTTGTTGTGGTCTTGCTCTTTTCTGCCTCTTTTGCGGCCAGCTTTTCCTCAGTGCCTTTCCTTATCTCATTTTCATAGTATGCATTCAGCTCATCATCATCAAAATCGAAAATTGACTCTGTTGTAAGGCATCCTGTCAGGTTTAAGGCAATCATTCCTGCCAAAATGAATAAACCGGTTTTTTTCATATTACCTCCAATTAAAATTCAGTTTACCATAAAACTTTTTTTGCGTCATCAGAATTTGCAAAAGGACCTGGAATTACTTTTGTGCCACGGTGGTTTCCAAGATAATCCGTGTTGAATAGAATCGGTGTTCCGTCCGGGTTCTCGTATGGCTGTTCCGGCTCAAATGCTTTTCCAAGTGTCTCCGTGCTTATCATTGAAACGTCAAAGTTCTTGATGTAGTCGTAGATGTTTGTGTTAAGCACAGGCTTTCCGTCTTTTTCCTCTACTTCAATCTTGAATCCCTTTGCCTCTGACACAAGCTTGTTGGCCTCGTGCTTCCATGCCTTTGCTCCTGCAAGATATGCGTTTCCCTCGCTCCATACAGGAAGCGGCCTGAAGTGACTTATTCCCATCTCCATCATGTCCGGGGTCTCACTTTCAAGCTGGAATGGCTTTACCCATTCATCATAGGTGGGGTAGGGGTCCATCATATGTGTTCCAACTTCGCGGTTTTCGGTGAATGTCATTTCTCCGTCATCGCTTTTTGTGACAAGGGTCTCGGACGGCCATTTCTGTATGAATATGTTATTGTAGAACCTGTTGTCTCCGTGGAGGATTGTCATGAATCCCATGACCTCTGTTCTGTGCGGGATATGGTAGGGTGTGTATCTTTGCCTGAGGGATCCTTCCACCATGTTGTCCACGCCATCACCAACCGAAGTAAGGGCTCCGCATACGATGTTGTGAACCATTGCGATTCCCTGTGTTGCCATGCGAAGTGATGCGTCAGAAAGCATGATGTTGTTGTCGATGAGTGTAGGTCCGTGGCTTACCTCTACAAAAATGTCCTGGCTTCCCATTCCTCCCTTGAGTGGTTTTGCATAAGAAGGCCTCTGGTTGTTGTAGAGAAGGTTCTGGGTGATTCTTGTTCCCTGTGCCTCCCAGTCCGTCCAGATTCCCATAACGCAGTCATGAATCCAGTTGCGCCTCATGGTCACGTCGATTGCGGCATGCATCTTGATTCCGGCTACTTCCGCTCCACCAAGCTCCATCATATTGTTGATGTGGTGGATGTGGTTGTCTTCTATTGTGGAGAACACGCCTCCCATGCGTCCTATGATTCCGCCCTGCTCGCAGTGGTGAATGTTGTTGCGGCGGATGATGTGGCTTCCGACTTTTTCCTTTAGCCATCCGTGGTACTGTCCGCGGCAAACGGCATCACGCTCCATCTGTGTGGGGCTTTTTACGTGCTTGTATGTAAAATAGTGGTCGTTGTCCGGGTCATAGTATTTTCCTACGCTTATGCCTGCGCACTTGCTGTTGTTTATGTCACAGTCCTCGATTATCCATCCCTTTGACCAGTGAGGACCTATCATTCCGTCCTGATATGCGGCTGGTGGTGCCCAGTTTGTGGCCGCCTTGTTGATGTTAAAGCCGGAGACTGTGATGTAGCTGATTCCGGTTTCCTCTGGCATAAAGCATCGCTGCCTTACGTTTATCTCAATTTTTTCTTTGTTGGGATCCTTGTCCTGAAAATTGCAGTAGAATACTGTCTTTCCGTCTTTCTGCTCTGTAAACCATTTATATCTGGAGCCTTCCGGATCCCATGAGCATGGATATACCTCTCCTTTCCTGCATTCTTCAATTGAGGCTGCCTCGTACAGTGCCTTGTCATTCAGATAGACAGTGCCTGTGTGTTTTGTTCTTCCTGCAAAATACCAGTCACCGTAGACATAGGTTGTGTATGGATTGTAGCCGTTGAATATTCCGTTGTCCACGCTTGCTGTCCAGATGGTTCCATCCCTGGTCCAGTCTGTAAGGATCTCCGCTCCGGTGATTATTGCTTTTAGCGGTTCTGTGCTTCTGTAGGTAATCCGGTTCTCCTCTGTGCCTGCGTTTTTGGGTGCAACATATTCCCTGTAGATTCCGGGTGCAACAAGAACTTCATCTCCTGGCTGTGTAATCTGGGCTGCACTGTTAATCGATTTGAACGGCATCTCCCTGCTTCCGTTTCCGTCACGGCCAGCGTTGATGTCTACATAGATTTTCATGGTTCCTCCTTCCATCATGTGAGTTTCTTTACTCACTGAACCTTTCTAAATCATAGCACGGGTTTTGGAAAAATGGTAGGAGAATTTTTACTCTTTGAAAAAAATAAATTTTCAGATATAATAAGTACTATTATGGGGTTATAAAGGCATGTCATTGTCGTGCTCGACACGGCAATCTATCAATGCTTGTAAAACATTAATATAGATTATCGGGTCTAGCCCGATAATGACAGGTCTAATTCGATAATGACAGGTCTAATTCGATAATGACAGGTCTAATTCGATAATGACAGGTTTAATTCGATAATGACAGGTTTAATTCGATAATGACAGGTTTGATTGAATCTTATATGGAGGTTCCGGATGTTAAAGGATAAGTTTATTGTTTTGGGTGTAAGCGGAAGTATTGCGGCGTACAAGGCGGCTTCTCTTGCCAGCATGCTTGTTAAGGCTGGAGCAAAGGTTCAGGTTATAATGACCAGAAACGCGACTAACATCATAAATCCGATTACATTTGAGACCCTTACAGGAAACAAATGCCTTGTGGACACATTCGACAGGAATTTCCAGTACAGCGTGGAGCATGTCTCGATTGCAAAAAAGGCTGATGCGTTCATCATAGCGCCTGCAACTGCCAACGTGATTGCAAAGGTGGCAAACGGTCTTGCAGATGACATGCTTACGACAACATTCCTTGCATGTACATGTCCAAAACTGATAGCCCCTGCCATGAACACACAGATGCTGAACAATCCTGTGGCCCAGGACAACATAAAAAAATGTGCCTCTTATGGAATGAAGATAATCGAAAGTGATACAGGACGGCTTGCCTGTGGTGATACGGGAAGCGGAAAACTACCTGAGCCTGAAACTCTCTTTGCCCATCTTGAGCAGACAGTCGGATATCCAAAGGATCTTGCGGGAAAAAACATACTTGTAACGGCAGGTCCCACACAGGAGGCACTTGATCCGGTGCGGTACATAACGAATCATTCAAGCGGGAAAATGGGCTATTCAATTGCAAGGG
>JAGADS010000323.1 GCA_017613485.1 Treponema sp. | reverse complement strand
CCCCCTTGTTGTTTCTAATATTTTATGTTAATCTAAATTATTCATAAAAAGTAACTTCCCATGTCATAAAGTTAGTTTAGAATTATATGCTTCATGTCGACGGAGGATTTTTATGAAGTTACGTTTATTCAAGCTTTTGCCCTGTCTGGCAGGTCTATTCGTTTTATCATTACCGCTTTTCGCACAGCCAAAACTTGTGGATGCCACGAGCAAGGTAGAGTATGCCATTGAGTGGCACTTGAACGGCGGTACACAGAACAGCGCGAACACAGACACATACACCGCGGAGGACGGACTTGTGCTTGCCATCCCGACACGTGCAGGCTACACCTTTGACGGATGGTTTGTAAATGCCGACTTGAGCGGAAACAAAGTTACTGCCATTGCAAAAGGCGAGACACAGAAAAAGACATTTTACGCAGGCTGGGTAATCACAAAAGAACAGGCCATAAAGATAATGCAGGAAGAGATGGTCACGGTAATCCCCAAGGGAAAGAAAACCAACCTTGACGATTTTGCAGGAACCAGCGGAACCCAGGTCATAAACGCCTACGAGATAGCAAAGCACGAGGTAACCCAGGAGCTGTACATGGCAGTAATGGGAGCAAACCCTAGCTACTTCAAGAACAATCCCGCAAGCGGTGAAGTTCAGGAAAAACGTCCGGTAGAATATGTGTCTTGGTATGATGCCGTATATTTCTGCAACAAGCTTAGCATGATCATGGGACTTACTCCTGCATATTCTGTTAACGGACAGACTGAACCTGATAAATGGAGTTATATTCCGCACAAGGGAAACAGCATCCGTTATGAGGTAATCTGCGACTACAGTGCAAGCGGATTCCGGCTGCCAACAGAAGGTGAGTGGGAGATGGCAGCTCGCGGTGGAGTAGCTGGAGGATGGAATTATAAATATTCTGGTAGTGATGATCATTATTATGTTTCATGGGATGAAAATTCATCAGACAGTAAAACTCATGAAGTTGGAAAGAAAAGGCCAAATGCACTGGGTGTATATGATATGACTGGAAATGTTTGTGAATGGTGTAATACTAAGTACGAGGAATCATCATCTGACCGAGTTTATCGTGGAGGTCATTACACAGATTATCGTGAAGTTTCTTACCGGGGACGCTGCTATCCGACCATTAGGGACATTGTTCGTGGCTTCCGGTTGGCTCGCACACCCAACTAAAGTTGGCTGGACCTGTAAGGAAGCTATTGAAATCTTCCGCAGTCGCGGAAGTGCGGTTCTGCTATGTAATATGATTATATGAGAAAATGACATCATCGCTCTGGTGGTGTCATTTTTTTTATTGGGAACCAAGGAAACGACGTTAGGCGTTTCGAATCCGTGTGAATGTTTATTTACCTCTATAGTAGCAGAAAAGATGAATGTGTGTTATAATTTGAATATGGAGGTTTTATATGCGCGTAATTACAAAGGAATATCAGGATATGCTGAATAAATGCGAAGTTTGGAATGTAATCAAGAATACACCGCGCCCGGATTTTACGGAAATAAACAAATTGTCCTCCGAATTCGAGCTTTGGATAAAAAATGAGCATGAGAAAGACAGACAGATTTTGCGCGAGGCTTCAAAAAAATGATTGTGGAATTTTCTGTATATGATACACCATATTTTTCTGTGGAGCATTTGTTTGATTCCGAAAACAACCAGAAGTTGATAGAGGAGTTTGAAGCAGGAAATAATGCATTCGGTCTGGAGAATTATCTGAAATATCAGGCAGCAGAAGATGAGACAAGTAATAATAGCCGTACATATCTCGTAAAGGACATCCTTTCTGGAGAATTGGTCGGATATTTTTCGCTTCGCACAGGTTTAATAACAATTCAGGTGAAGGATGATAACTTTGATTCTTTTCCTGCAATTGAATTGGCTAACTTTGCCATGAATAGATGCTATAAGGATTCTCATCCTGATACTGTTCGTTTGGGTGCATATATTTTTGAAAATTTTATTATTCCGATTACCCGTTGCATGGCAAAGTATGTCGGGGTCAATTCTCTATATATCTATTCTCTTCCAGAAGATAAATTGCTATCATATTATAGTCGGTTAGGCTTTTCCAGACTTACAAGTGAACAGGAGAAATTTGTTCAGCTTCATGTCAAACCTAAATACGATGAAGGATGCATTTTTATGTATCAAACATTATGAACTCATCAGTGCTGTATGTACAACCACCTTGGCTTCCGCGTTGCCCGCACTGCTATGTAATATGATTATATGAGAAAATGACATCATCGCTCAGGTGGTGTCATTTTTTTTCTATTGCACAAAAGAGCTATGCATTCGCCAAAAAAAATGTTGATTGTTTTGTGGAAATGTGATATATTATTTCTTAGAGAGTTGCCCGAGTTAAGCGCGAGGGGTCTTAATTGATGATTGGACTGCGTCCTTTCCTGCTCTTCGTTGTGCCGTCTTTATATTCAAAGGCGGCATTGTTTTTTTTGCCAAATAATGGGTTTATCATTCAAGTAATCTTTTCTTAAAATAAATGCACTTTGTATAATAGGAATATACAAAAAAATGAGAGGAAATTCTACATTCACTACGGTAAAAATACTTGCCGTTATTCCTTTTAGACCTTGAATGTTGGTTTGGGTTTGTGGTATACTAGTATACGAGGTAATTTATGAAAGCTTTTCTTGATGAAAATTTTGTATTGGAAAATGAGTATGCTCTGGTTCTGTATCATAAATATGCTGAGGGCGAGGCAATATTCGACTTCCACAACCATCTTTCTCCTAAGGAAATATATGAGGACAAAAGCCTTGGAAACCTTGCGAATGCATGGCTTGATCACGATCACTATAAATGGCGTGCGATGCGTGCCTTTGGTGTAAGTGAGGATTTGATTACCGGCCACATCAATAAAGACGGAAGCGTAAAATCTGATGAGGAGCGTGGCGGACATGATGCTGTCCAAAAGGCAGACTACGAGCGCTATCTTGCTTTTGTAAAAACTCTTCAGGGCTGTGTTGGAAATCCACTGTATCATTGGAGTCATCTGGAGCTTGCACGTTACTTTGGAATTACCGAGCCGCTTACGGAAAAAAATGCCCGTGAAGTCTGGGATAAATGCAATGCACTTCTTTCTCAGCCTGATTTTGGTCCGCGTGGACTTCTTAAAAAAATGGCTGTGCGTGAGCTTTGTACTACTGATGATCCGCTTGATAATCTTGAATGGCATAAAAAAATAGCTGAGTCAGGCTGCAAAGTAAAGGTGCTTCCTTCATTCCGTCCAGACCTTGCGCTTAATGCAGAAAGTCCTGCTTTTGCAGATTACATTACACGTTTGCAGACTCAGGATGGCACAAAATTCCAGTCTGTAAAAGATATGATATAGCGCGCTGCCTTGAACTCCTTCGGATACTGGTTCCAGACGAGGAAGAATCCCAGGAGCATCAGGAGGACGTACACCCCCTT
>JAGADS010000036.1 GCA_017613485.1 Treponema sp. | reverse complement strand
ACTATGCTCCAATCCAGAGCGGTATCATGAGCACAATCCACGCTTACACTGGTGACCAGATGATTCTTGACGGTCCACAGAGAAAGGGTGACCTCCGCCACTCACGTGCTGGTGCTGCAAACATCGTTCCAAACTCAACTGGTGCTGCAAAGGCTATCGGTCTTGTTATCCCAGAGTTGAACGGTAAGCTCATCGGTTCTGCACAGCGTGTTCCTGTACCAACAGGCTCAACAACAATCCTTACTGCTGTTGTAAAGAAGGCTGGAGTTACAAAGGAAGACATCAATGCCGCAATGAAGGCTGCTCAGACAGAGAGCTTCGGATACAACGAGGATGAAATCGTATCAAGCGATGTAATCGGAATGCGCTACGGCTCACTCTTTGATGCAACACAGACAATGGTATCTCAGATCTCAGACGATACATATCAGGTACAGGTTGTTTCATGGTACGACAACGAAAACAGCTATACATCTCAGATGGTTCGCACAATCAAATACTTCTCTGAATTGAAATAGAAATAGTTTTGTTGCTGATAGAAAGGGTCTCCTGGTGGAGGCCCTTTTTTTCGCTGTTTTCGTTGTCGTTCAGATTGGGCTGGTCGCATTCTTCCTTTGGAAAATGCTCCCGCAAACGCTCCCACCTGGTCGTGTTTGGGTATGATAATGAGAACAGCTACACCTCTCAGATGCGCATGTGCGCTAGCACAAACGTCAATAACTTCCTCTTATGCAAACGACGCTTTAGCGGCGTATGGTTCGCACAATTAAGTATTTCTCTGAATTGAAATAGAGAAAGCTTTGTTGCTAATAAAAAAGGTCTCCTTTTGGAGGCCTTTTTTTTATGCTGTTCTCATTATCATTCAGATTGGACTGGTCGCATTCTTATTTGCTAATCTGAATTTACAGCTTTTATTATGTCGCCTGTATTTTTCAGGATATCTCTTGCTACCTGAGGCTTGTTCATCGTGTATATGTGAATTCCGCGCACACCGTTGGAGATAAGGTCTACAATCTGACTTACGGCAAAATCAATTCCTGCCTGATACATGGCTAGCGGTTTGTCAGAGAACCTGTCGCATAGTGAAAGGAGCCTTGAGGGTATGTATGCACCGGAGAGCTTTATCATGCGGTTTACCTGTGAGGCCGTCGTTATTGGCATTATTCCTGCAAGAACAGGAACTCGTATACCAATTGACTGAAGACGGTAAAGATAGCTGTAGAGCATGTCGTTGTCAAAGAACATCTGTGTGGTAAGAAAATCAACTCCAGCATCTACCTTGAATTTCATGTTCTCAAGGTCATCCTGTCTGTTCTTGGATTCTGTGTGTCCCTCTGGATAACATGCTCCACCTACGCAAAATCCCTCTTTCTTCAATATTGAAACAAGATCGCTTGCATGATAGAGCCTCTCGTCCATGGAAATCTCTACACCGTTTGGAATGTCACCGCGAAGTGCAAGTACGTTTTCTATGCCGGCAGACTTCATCTCCTTTATCACGTTTTGAATTGAATCCATTGTATTCCCGACGCATGTAAGGTGAGCCAGGGCCGGAACATTTGAATCCATTATTACTTTTGCAATATCTACAGTGCTGTGTCCTCCGCTGCCGCCTGCCCCGTATGTTATGGACATAAAATCCGGTTCAAGAGAACTTAATTCGCGGGATGCATTAGCCACAGAATCAAACGCATCCTGTTTCTTGGGAGGAAAAACCTCAAACGAAAGAGTAACTTTTTTACTGTCTAAAATATTTTTTATCGTCATTGTCTGGCTCCGATTCTATTTGTAAAAACAGATTCATAATAAATGGAATGGGCATTTTTGTAAAGGGGGATAAAAATGCTGTTCTGATTTCAGTCAACTTGAACAAAAGTCCTGTTTAGCTTAATATAATGTAAAAGATAATCAGGAGTTAATTATGGCATCAAAACTTTATGTCGGAAACCTCAGCTATTCAACAGATAAGGATACCCTGCAAAACCTTTTTTCTGAATATGGTAATATTGTTTCATCAACTGTGATAACAGATAAACAGACAGGAAATTCAAAAGGATTCGGTTTTGTTGAATTTGAGGATGAGCTATGTGCCAAAAAGGCTGTCTCGGCTCTTAACGGCAGGGAGGTTGACGGACGTCGCATCCGTGTCAGTGAGGCTCGTGAAAAAGAAAAATAGGAGAGTGTTGTATCAACAGGCATTTTACAGGCTATACTGCAACAGGAGATACTATCTCAGGAGATATGACAAAATGAAAAGAATTGTTAAGGCAATTATGGCAATGCTTTTGCTTGGTTCTGCATTCAATGTGTTTGCAGAAGAAACGGACGCTGTTTTCCGACTAGGTGGTTTCGGTCAGGGAAATGCAATCATCAACGGTCATTCAAACGATGCCGCTGCCGATCTTGGTGGCGGTATCTCAATGGAAATAGGGCTTCCGGTTACTGTTTTCGGTAAACAGAACGGTTTTTCCTTCCACGGTGCAATAGACACTCTTCTAGGCGAAAAAGATCCCGTTACAGACGGTACAGACATTGACGTGCTCTTTGGTTACTGGATGCGTTTTCCGTTAGGCGATAAGGGATTTGCATTGCAGCCTGAAATCAGTTACGGTGGAATTGCAAAGTCAACAAAACCGGCAGAAACTGAATATGCCGGATCAGATCAGCTTCTGCAGTTAGGCCTTTCCTTAAGGTATAATCCCAAGAATTTTGCAAACGGCATGCTGGAATTTGAGCTTACACCGACTTTTGGCATTGAGACATTCAATTCTCCAAATTCCATTTATGTCGGCGGCCGTGTGGGTATGCTCATTGTATTCGGTGGCAGCAAGAACGGTGAAAATAAGTCAGCGGCCAAACCAAAGACTGATGACAGGGCAGAGGAAAATAAAATTGTTGAGCAGACCAAGAAGGAAATAGAGAGTGATCCTGACTTGAAGGGTGCTGTCTCAGTACGCCTTACTGATGAGGGTGTTACTATTTCTCTTGATACAATCAACTTCAAGCCCGATTCATTTGACCTTATGGACTCTGAATTCCCGAAACTGGATAAGATTGCCGTAATGCTCAAGCGTTATACCAATGACCTGCATGTTGTAGGACATTGTGCCAAGACTGCTGATTCAACTCCAGAGGCTGATGTTGAATTCTCCAAGAAACGTGCAGATACAGTGGCAAACTATCTGATTCTTCAGGGTGTCAGAAGGACCAATACCAAGATGACTGTTTCTGGAAAGGGTTCATCAGAACCACGCGGCGACAACAATACAGAGGCAGGCCGCCAGCTGAACAGAAGGGTTGAAATCACTCTGGTCCGCAAATACTGATGAAACAATGCCATGGGAAATATGTGGATTCTTCATTTTTCCCATGGTATGAACTTTAAGTAAAAAAAAATTGAAAAAATTCCTTAAATGCAGTATAATTTTATGCATGAAATCATTAAGGAAGCTATTATTCATTACGATTCCTGTGTTCTTTAACACAGCACTTGCATTTTCTCAGGCAGGCTTTTTTGACAATTATGTAAAGCAAATGTGGAATTCCTTTGACGGTCTCAAGGGAACGACAGCCACGGACATAATTCAGACTACAGACGGTTACATCAACATAGGAACCTATGCAGGCCTTGTCCGCTTTGACGGTGTTGAATTTACCACATTACGGCGGGAAGAAAATAATGACCTTGATTTTTCTTCTGTTCGTGTAATCCTTGAGGATTCACATGAGAATATCTGGCTGGGCTCCAATGATGAGGGTGTTCAGAGAATCGGTGCCGATGGCGTAAACAGGTCATATAACACACATAACGGTCTCCCGAATAACTCAGTACGTGCACTTGCGGAAGATAAGGCAGGAAATATCTGGATAGGCACTGCAAACGGTGTCTGCTACCTCACCCCGGAAGGCAGGCTTATCTCAGCGCATTTTGAGCCTGGTGCAGTTCCCAAAGGTGTCATCGCAGTATCCTTGTTCTGTGATTCTGCAGGAAGAATATGGCTCATCACAAGCAATGAAAAAGGCCTTTTTCTCTATAGTGATGGACTTTTCAGAAAAAGACCCGAGATGGAGCAGTTCGGCGTATACTTTGCATCCTCAATTTGTCAGGATTTGAACGGTGATTTCTGGATTGGCCTTAGTGAGCAGGGAATTGCAAAAATCTCGGGCAATAAGGTTACAAGCATAAAGACTGATACCATGCTTGACACTAATACCAGCTGGGCATCTCATGTGGCAAAGGATGGAACTATATGGTTCGGCTGTGAGAAAGGCCTGGTTGTTTACAGCAACGGAAAATTCTATGAGTATTCAGAATCAGAATCAATACAGAAAATAAATAAAATAATATCTGACCGTGAAGGCAATATCTGGATAGGCACTGCAAACGGTGT
>JAGADS010000322.1 GCA_017613485.1 Treponema sp. | reverse complement strand
GGATACCGCCCAGTTTTCCTCAAGATATTCTCTGGTAATTTTTTCCGTTGTGCTTTCATCCACTTTTTCAGTTTCGTTAGACATTTTATTTTCCTCCACTTTATTTTACACAGACGTTCTTAAAGCTTTCGTTTTTATATGTTTTGATAAAAGCTAAAAGAGCGCCACATGTAAAATTATAATTGAAATTCAATCAATTGAAAAGAGGATAAAGGGCATCTCGAGGTTCCCTATAGCCGTTTAAATCGCGTATTCAACTTCCTGAACTTTGCCTGCATAATTAAGGATTTCCAGAATCTGTGTGCGGTACTTAAGGAAGATGTCCTGACCTCGGGCACGCGGGTGACTTATATCAATCGGGATGATATTCTCAACCCTTGCAGGACGAGGAGACATTACAACAACGTAATCGCTGAGGTAAACCGCCTCATCAACATCATGCGTTACCATCACCATCGTAGTGTTGTGTTCCTTCCACAGACGGAGAATCTCATCCTGCATGGTCATTCTTGTAAACGCATCCAGGGCACCAAGGGGTTCGTCAAGCAAAAGTATCTTTGGATGACCGACAAGCGCACGGGCAAGACTGGCCCTCTGGTTCATTCCTCCTGACAGCTGATGCGGAAATGATTTCTCAAAGCCTTCAAGTCCCACAAGCTTTATGAATTTCTCCACATCATCCTTTTGATTCTTATAGATATGCCTCGCCCTCAAACCGAATGCAATATTGTCGCGTATCGTAAGCCATGGAAAAAGATTTGCCTGCTGGAATGCAAAGCCGCGGTCACTTCCAGGTTTTGTAATCTTGCTTCCGTCCACACTGACCTCACCTGAAGTGGGTGTCTCAAGTCCTGCTATGCAACGAAGCAAAGTAGTCTTACCGCATCCCGAGGGACCTATAAGGGAGACAAAGCTGCCTGCTGGAATCGTAAAGTCCACACCATTAAGTGCAACAACTTCCTCCGCTTCTCCCTGATTAAAAACCTTGGTTATGTTTGATAGTTTTATTTCTCCAGACATTGTTTCCTTTCTCCTACCATTTAATCAATCCCTTCTGCCAGCCAAGAACACGCTTACGGATCTTGAACAGCGAGGTGATGATTACAGTACAGAACACCGCAATCAAAATCAAACCGGCATAGACACCCGCATACATCATCATTGCCTTTTGATAACTGATGTACCATCCTATTCCGTATTTCGCACCGAACATCTCCGCGGTCATCAATGCTATGAACGCCGCACAGATTCCGTTGAACACACCCTGAAAAATATTTGGCAAGGCAGCCGGAACCGCAATCTTGAAAACCTGGAAAAAAGTTCCCGCACCCAAAGTCTTTCCAACTTCAAAATAAACCTTGCTCGTATTCTGAATGCCTGAGCTTGTCATAAGCTGAACCGGAAACCACACCGCCAGTGCAATGATAAATACGCTGGCACCAAACGGTGTCGGAAATGTCGTAAGGACAAGCGGAATCCATGCCGTTGCAGGAATCGGTCCAATCAGCTTGATGTAGGGATTGATCCAGTAATAGACTTTTTTAGAAAAGCCAAGGCACACACCGGTAATGAATCCCACAAGTATTCCCCAGAAAACACCAAGAAGCAAAAGCTTGAATGAATACCAGATACATTTTAAAAGAAGCGAGGTCTGCTCCATGAAAATCGCAAGTATGTTGTTATAGCTTGGGAAAAAGATCACAGGCAAGAGCGCGAACTTTGCGGTAACAAGATTTATTACGATTACAAGGCCTGATGCCCCAAGAAGAAACGGTCCCTTCTCCACAAGACCATCACGTATATTCTTGAAAATGAATGAGAGGATAAAAAACAAAAACGCAATGCCCAAAAGGATAAAAAGAAATCCCTTGTAGTAATGATGAGGTGACAAAGGATGCTCCGGGCTGTCCGGTATGGAAATGTGAACAAGCAGTGCAAGAGCAACTCCGATTGCTGGAAATAGCCGTTTGATTATGCTGTTGAGTTTTGACATGTGCATCTCCTGTATAAGCAGGGTTAATTACCTACCAACTTAGTATGTTATACAGGAAATACAGAACTTTGTATAATACTAGTTTTCTATTATAGTTATAGACTGGCTCTATAACTGTTTAATAACTTCGTTCATTGCGCCGGTGCGATAGCCCTGCAGGTCCATTGTGATGTAGGCAAAGCCGGCTTCCTTAAGTTTTTGTGTAATGGTCTCCCGCATAGAAAAAAGTTTCTCCAGCTCAGATGGCATCACTTCTATGCGTGCAAGGTTTTCTCCATGGATACGGACACGCAGCTGCTTAAAACCTGCATCAAGAAGAGTCTGTTCTGCCTTGTCGACCATAGCGAGTTTTTTCTCGTTGATTTCTTCGCCGTAAACAAAGCGTGAGGCAAGGCATGCGAAGCTCTGTTTATTCCATGTCGGAAGTCCCATCTGTCTGGAAAGCTCCCTGATTTCCTCCTTGTAGAGCTCACATTCACGGAGCGGACTTTTTACCCCAAGCTCTGCAACTGCCTTTAAGCCAGGACGGTAATCTCCATTGTCGTCCATGTTGCTTCCCTCGCAGACATATTCAACACCGTTTTCTTTTGCAAGCGATATGATTTTTGTGAAAAGTTCTTTTTTGCAAATGTAGCAGCGGTTTACAGGATTATGACGGAATTCCGGAATCGCCAGCTCTTCTGACACAACTTTGATCTGTTTGATTCCATTTGTCTTACAGAAGTTTTCAGCCTCATCAGTTTCGCGTTTTGGAAAGGAACATGAAGTAGCAGTTATTGCAATTGCCTTGTCGCCAAGCTCTTCGTGTGCAACCTTAAGAAGAAAAGTCGAATCAACACCACTCGAAAAAGCTATTGCAACGCTTCCGAGTGAGCGCAAGTATTCTCTGAGAGCCTTATCCTTTTTATTCAAAATGTCCTTATCAATCATAATTAAAATCCTATAAATGTTCTGATTCTATGGGTAACGCCGATTCTTTCACAGAGACGGGTACATTCCTCCTCGTCCTCTTTCGTGATTGTTGTGGCAACCGTGGAAAGCACAACCTTTGGAATTACTTTTGCGGCCTCCTCTGCAAACTTGAGCATGGCAGGAAAGGCATCTTTGCCGAACTTAGGTCGCACTGTTTTCTCATATATCTCCGGATCACTTGAATTAAGGCTGATTGAGAGCGCATCAATTTTTCCGGCAAGCAATGGTACAATCGCTTTGTTATTCACAAGGTCGCCAAGACCGTTTGTATTTATTCTGACCGGGAGCGTATAGTTTGCCTTTAGGAATTCTGCAACTTCCAGAAGGACATCCAGGGCCTCCGTCGGCTCACCATATCCGCAGAAAACAAATTCTTTGTAAGAAGAGAAACGCTCTGTCTTTGCCTCTTCTTTTATGGCATCGATTACTTCCTTTGCAGTCGGCTCACGTTCAAGCCATAGGGAATCAACATTGTCGAATTCAGCACCGTTTGCCTTTTGTCTTATGCAGAATGTACAGGCACATGGGCAGCGGTTTGTAAGATTGATGTAAAGCCCGTTATACTC
>JAGADS010000035.1 GCA_017613485.1 Treponema sp. | reverse complement strand
GGAAGTCCGATATCTTCAGCTCAGGTCAATTGCGGCAGTAATGTTCTGGGTTACAAGGACTGGTATACCTACTGCTGGAATTTCAGCAAGGCTATAGAACCGAAGCCGGTGACTTTTGCAGGCATAAAGGCCAGCTCCTCACAGAACGGATATGGACCGGAAAATCTCTCGGATGGTACGTGGCGCTCATGGTTTGTGGCGGAACCTGATGGTGGAATAGGTACGGAAATCTCCATGCAGTTTACAAGACGTACTCCGGTAAGTACCATTACATTCAGGAACGGGAACGGAAATACGGAAAATTACTGGAAGACAAATCGTGTCAAACTTCTTGACATATACTTTGGAAACGAGAAGGTTCCTCTTTCAATCATGCTTGAAGATACGATGGAAAGCCAGACTTTCAAATTCCTTTACGGCTACAGGAAGCTTGCACCATATGACAGTGTCCGCATGGTCATTAAGTCCGTGTATCCCGGCGACGGTTCTGACGAAACGGGAATTGCGGAAATCAGCATCAACTGTGAGCCTGATTATCACCTTGATCCTTATTCGGAAGAACTTGAACGCTCTTTCAACAGCTTGATACAGGATGAACGTCTTAAGAAACGCATTTGGCGGGAAAAAGACTCTGACCCCGTCATGATTTCGTACATTCAGGATGATGAAGCGGGGAATGTGACAAGCTCTGATTTTTCCTGCTTTGTGTATCGGAACGGTCAATGGCAGGATGCAATTCATTCAGTCGGCAAAAACATAAAATCGGTTTTTGATAAGGCAGATGAACTTGGACTCAAGACTGTTTTTTCATTCTATGAGATGGATGCGGATGAACAGACCCCCTGGGGGGATTATGACTTCATGGTCCAGATGATGCGGCCTGTGGAACTGCTGCCAGATGCCCCTTATGCAAAACCATGGTTTTTCAATTTTAAGAACGGCATTTTTTCTCCAGAAGAATCACCTTCCTTGAATTATGAAAGAATAGAAACAGACGTCAAGAATTTTGAAACGATGCTGTACTCTCTTGACGAAAACGGTCTATATAACGTTGTCCTTACCGGCCAGCTTGATCGGGAATTTTTCAACACAATGCATCAGCTTCTTCCTCCGGACACAGAATTTTCAAAGAACAAAAACATGAATCTAGACATGAGTCGCTGCACATTTTCTCCGGAACTTTTGGATACGATAGGGGAGGGGGACATTCGCGGTTATTATAACATTCTTACGCTGCCCTCATCCACAAAAGGAATTGAACGCGGTGCGATAACTGTTGCCGCCAAAAAGATTGTAATTCCATCATCTGTTCAAAAAATAGAACCCGGAGCCTTTGTCGCAGGTAACGGAAGCCTTTACGATTACTATGCATCCTCGATTCAATTTGTTGGGAATGCAGCTTCAAGCCCATATCAAATGAACGGGGATTTACTGTTGGAAAAAATTCCGGACACTCCAGTAAAAAGGGTAATCCTATATTGTGGCGGAAAAACAAGATCAGATGATTTTCTGGTCATTCCCGATGATGTGGAAGAGATTTCTCCATATTCATTTTATTCTGCCGAGATTGGTGAGGTTATTTTCCCACGAGAATTCACATCTGCCGGGGAACATTGTTTTGACTTTATGAAGACATATCGAATAGATCTGTCAAAATGTGATGTCTCCGAATTTGATTTGACGACGGTCAGACAGTTTGGCACTCTGGTTTCTTCAAACAGTGACATACAACTTGAGGGAAATCTTCTGTGCGTTACGGCCAACGGAAAAATGACTGACTTTCTCATACAACAGATAGAAGATGAATTAAATTACAGGACCGACAAAATAATTTATCTAGACTTGAGCAACACGGTTCTACAGGTTAACGACAAGGCTCAGAAATTCCAGCCTCTTCCTGATTTTTTCCTATACAATCATCCAAACCTGCAGTGGCTAACTTTGGGCCAATACAATTACATTCCCAGCAATACATGTCGTGATTGTTCCAACCTAAAGTGGGTTCAGTTCATTCAGGAACCTGAAAAAATTGCTTCCCCTGCATTCAAGGGAACACATGCAAATGCGGTTGCTGTTGTAAACGGTAAAAGCTACGGCCTCTGGTCTTATGCCCAGTCTCTCAACTGAATTTCATGAAATTAGTAACAGTTTATATTGTAAAAAATTAAAGATTGAGGAATTCTTGAATATGTGCTATAATAGAATAATATAGGGAGAATTAAAGGAAATTAAGGGACAAGATGAAACAGCGTAAAAACTTAGCAAAATTTGCCACATTTATTAGAAACGCCCTTATTGTTCTTGGGAGTCTTCTCATCCTTGTTGCCTTAATGCTTTTGATTTTTTATTTCGTTTTCAATCCAACCCTAAAAGGCAAAAATGATTCTTCCAACATGGATCCTATGTGGCCCACTCACAAAGTTCTTTATCTTGATTCATTTTCAACAACATATCCATCATACAATCTTCAGGAAGCAGGGTTAAAAGAGGGCCTTTATACAAATAACATCAGCTATGATGTTGTCTACATGGATACAAAGAATTACGGCACGGAAGAGGAAATATCACAGTTTTATCAGTTTTTCAAAGAGAGGCTCTTAAACTCCAACAAAAAGTATGACGGTCTTATAGCAGGAGATGATGCGGCCCTTAAGTTTGCCCTTGAATATCAGGATGAACTTTTCCCCGGACTTCCCATTGTATTCTTTGGTGTCAAAAACATTGAGCTTGCAGAAGAAGCTTCAAATAATCCCCTGATAACCGGATTCATAGAGGAAACTTATCTCAATGATACTTTTGATTTGGCAGGACAGCTTCTTCCACAGGCAACTAAGATAACTGCCATTTATGATGATACCACTATAGGGCAGGAAGAACAGGAGAATTTCTTTAGTTTTAGATCAAACTATCCTGAATATGAATTCAGCGGCATTAATACAAGCGAACTCACACAAAGGAATTTTATAGAAACACTTGAATCTCTCAGCGGTGATGTAATTTTGGTTTATTTGTCTGCTTTCGAGGATGCTGATTCAAATAATTATTCAATTCAGGAAAGCCTCCGCACAATCCTTGAACATACTCACATTCCAGTTTTCAGCAATTATTCAGAAGGGCAGGGTAATGGAATCCTGGGTGGAACCGAAATGAATTATACTGAACAGTGCAGGATGACTGGAGAACTTATGTCCGAAATCCTTAACGGAAAAAACATATCTGAAATCCCGCTCAACAAAGATACTCCCGGCATCATCAAATATGATTACAACATGATGAAAAAATTCAATTTGGATGTCGGTCTTCTTCCGGAAGAAACAATACTTCTTAATCAACCAATAAATGTTTTCAAGGAATACAAGGAAGTTCTTCTGCCAATTGCTCTTACAATCATAGGACTTGTAATCATACTTGCAGGATTTGTAATAAACTATGCCTTACTCAAAGCCGTAGAACATCAGCTTGAATATGACGCCAACTATGACATTCTTTTGGAAATACCTAACCGCCAGGCTGCCGAACGATATCTAGCCAAACAGCTGGAAAAACATCTTCCGCTTGCAATCGTAAGGATGGATTTGGACCATTTCAAGTCACTTAACGAAACTTATGGTCATCAGATTGGTGATGATTATTTAAGGCATTGTGCAAACCTTTTTAAAAAATATGCTGAAACTAATTCATTTTTCATTTCCAGATACAGTGGAGATGAATTCATTATGTTTGTAAACCGGCATATCTATTCCGAATATGATGATGCTGTTCTTGGAATTCACAAACTATTCCACAATGCAATGACTGTCGGAATGGAAGAAGTTCGTGCCACAATTTCTATTGGTGTTGCCAATTCCGAAACTGATTCTACTGTTAGTTCCCTTTTCTTAAACGCTGATATTGCAATAACACATGCTAAAGAAAACGGAAGGAACTGTACCATTTTATTCACAGAAGAGATTGAACGTCATGTAGCAATGGTAAACAATACAAGGGCAAAAATCATTGATGCAATAGAAAGTGACGGATTCTATATGCTCTATCAACCAAAAATCGAAACGGATACAAAGAAACTCGTTGGTTTTGAAGCTCTTATCCGCATGAAAAATGAAACCCTTTCTCCCGGTGTTTTTGTTCCTATAGCAGAGCAGAGCGGCTTTATTACACAAATCGGACGCATGACTACTGAATATACAATCAAACAGCTTGCACAATGGCGAGACCAGGGAATTGAATTAAAACCTATTTCTATAAATTATTCCAGAAATCAATTGAATGACACGGGTTATGTTAACTTCTTGCGTACAATGTTAAAGAAATATGACGTCGATCCGAAATATGTGGAAATTGAAATCACGGAAGGTTTGTTCATGGAAACATCGCGACAGGTTGACAATCT